>JANQFN010000443.1 GCA_028277825.1 Desulfarculaceae bacterium | reverse complement strand
CGTTTTTTTCATAACACACCGATAAATGCTACCCGCATCGCCAATGCCGTCCAACCTTCGTGAAATATCCGGGCTAGGAGAGAAAGAGGTCGGGAAAGGCGGCCAATTGGCATAAAGTGAAATATTAAATAAACTTATAACATTCTAATTTAAAAAGATAAAATTAGGCAATATTTGGGCCGTTAAGACAGGCCATAGTGCCTGACCCAGAATCCATCAGTCTGGTGCCCGGTCAAGGGCGGCATGGTCATCTGTTTTACGGTCGTTTACAGATTCGGCGCAATTATCACCTTTAACTGCTTTTCCATATACTCCTGTGCCAGGCGCGGCAGGGTCCGTGATTCTTATCATCGACCCTGCACCATCACACGGCCCGCCCGGCTCCGCGGCGCCGGCGGGACCATCCAAGCTATTCAGACCGCAATTCCAGCCGCAGCAGGGCTGGGTCAGCCGCGTCATCCAGATCGGAGACCGCGTTGAATGCGGGCCGCAAGTCACGGTGCTGCAAGTACAGGTGCAGCCGCTGGGCGTCGTTCGCGCCGATGTAATCATCCAACAGCCGGTCGGGATCCTTGCCCGTCTCGGGATTGCCCCAAGGTCCTTGAATCAAACGGCCCACTTGGTTCCTGGCCGCCTGGCCAATGCGTTGTCTTAGTGCCTGTGCCATAACGTGTATTTACACCTTTCTCCTGAAAAAAATTTCAGGTCTTGAGTCCCCGGACCATGAGATTCAGCCCAGCCTGCACTTCAGCCCATTTCTCGGGGCCAATGCCGGCCATGGCCTTTTTTTGGGCCTTTTCCCAGAGCATGCCAGCCTCCCAAAAGGCCCTTTCGCCCTTTTCGGTCACCTTGACCCGCTGTTCGCGGCGGTCCTCGCCCGGCTCCAGGTTGATCAGGCCCATCTTCTCCAAGAGCTTCAGGTTGCGGCTCAGGGTGGTGCGGTCCATACCCAGGATGCGGGCCACCTTGCTGATGGCCATGTCCTCGTGCAGCACGAAGACCGAGAGCAGGGTGAACTGGGTGACTTTCAGCCCCGAGGGCTTCAGCTCCTGGTCAAAGGCCTGGCTGACCAAACGCGAGGCCCGGCGCAGATGAAAGCAAGCGCAGCTTTGAGCCATCTCCAGGCATTTTTCCTTGTCGATCACCATTAGTTCTAGCTGGATTCTCCTGCTGGTCTGATTTAATTCTCTAATAGGGGTATATACACGTAATGCTGGGGGAGGTCAAGAGAAAAAGGCGCCCAAGACAATCCCAAACAATATGTGGGCCAGGCCGCGGCGGCGTGAGGGCTGATTTAAGACCGAATTGGTAACAAAAGGCTCACTTCTTACCCCCGCTCTTATCCTCCCCAAACACCCCGGCCAGGGAATCGGTGACCTGGGCGCTGAGCAGCTTGCCGGCAGCGTCGTGCCCCAGCCCGGTCTGGCGGGCGCTCACGTCCTATACTCCCTCCAGGGCCTGTTCCAGATCGGCGATCAGGTCGTCCGGGTCTTCCAGGCCGATGGAGACCCTGAACATGCCGTCGCCAGCGTAATCTCGATAGGCTGCCTCCTGCTCGGCGTTGAGCGGAAAGGACGAGGCCAGCATGTCCTCGGTGCCCAGATAGAAGATCAGGCTGCGGTGATGGCCCAGAGACACCGCGTAGTGGAACACGCCCACGCGCCGGGCGATGACCCTGGAGGCCGCCTTGCCCTCAGCTACCTGGAAGGTGAGCATGCCCGAGAAGTTGGCCATTTGCTTTTTGGCCAGCTCATGCTGGGGATGGGAGGGTAGGCCCACGTAGGTGACCTGGGTCACCTTGGGATGGTCTTCCAGGAAGCGGGCCACGGCCAAGGCGTTTTCCTCGTGAGCCGCCATGCGGATGGGCAGGGTGGCAGTGCCGCGCATGATCAGCCAGGCGCTGAAGGGGCTGAGCACTCCGCCCACGTGCACCAGCATCTGTTTTCTAATCTCGGCCATCTCCGGGGTGGAGCCCAACAGGGCACCGCCCACCGCGTCGCCGTGGCCGCAGAGGTACTTGGTGAGCGAATGGATCACGTAATCTGCGCCCAGCTTCAGGGGCAGGGTGGCCATGGGCGAGCCAAAGGTGGAGTCCACCGCCAGGGCGGCGCCGCTGGCGTGGGCCAAATCAGCCATGGCGGCGACGTCGGTCAAGCGCATGATGGGGTTGGCCGGGGTCTCGATATAGACCAGTTTGGTGTGCTCATTGATAGCCGCGGCCGCGGCCTCCAGGTCGGACATGTTCACTCGGGTCACCTCGATGCCCATTCCGGGCAGGGTGTCCTTGGCCAGTTCGGCGGTGCCGGCATAGGACACGTCGCTGATCACCAGGTGGTCGCCGGGTTTAAGCAGGTGCAGCAACAGGGCGGAGACCGCGGCCATGCCGCTGCCAAAGGCGATGCAGGACTCGGCCCCCTCCAAATCGGCCAGCTTCCGCTCTAACTGGTCAACCGTGGGGTTGCCCCAGCGCGAGTAGATAAAGCCCGAGCCCTCTTCCACGCCCTCGATGGAAAAGGAGGCGTCCGGGTCGGTGACAAAGGTGGTGGACATCACCAGGTTGGGGGCGCTGGCCCCGGTGACCGGGTCCGGCGCCTCGCCGGCGTGAATGGCCCGGGTCTTGATGCCTCTGTGCAGCTTGGGGTCTTTCATGGTGTCCATCCCTGATCAGGTTGAAGAATGGGTCAATATTATAAGCCTGGGACCTACTCCGCTACCGGGGTCTTTTTCAGGCGCAGGGACAAGAGCATGCCCAAAAAGGACACCGCCGTGGCCAGGAGAAAGGGCATGGTGAAGGACTGGGTGACATCGGCGATGAAGCCGCCCACCCCGGGCCCCAGGGCCTGGCCGATGCCGAAGAACAGGGTGATGAAGCCCAGTCCGGCCGGGGCCAACTTGGGCCCCACCTGGTCGCCGGCCGCCGCGGCCATTATGGTGGGAATGGACCAGGCGGTCAGGCCGAAAAGGAAGGCCGACAGGTAATGCCCTAGGGTTCCGGGAATCAGGGCCATGGCCAGGTAGCTCAGGCCCAGCACCAGATAGGCCAGGGCCGAGCCCAAGCCCCGGCCCAGCAGGTCGGAGATGCCTCCCCAGATCACCCCGCAGAAGATGCTCAGGCCCCCCACCAGGGCCCAGAGTCCGCCGGCCGTTGCCGGGCTCAGGCCCGCTTCCTTGACCAGATAGGCTGCGAAAAAGGTCATGTAGATGATGTAGGAAAAGCCGTACATGAAATAAACCAGGCCCAAATACCATACGGCGCCCTTTTTGTAGATGCCGCTCCAGGACATGGGAGCGGCGGCCTGGGCCGGAGACGCTGCGGAATCATCGGGCGAAGCGCCCACTTGAGTCAGGCCCATATCAGCCGGGCGGCTGCGGATCAACAGGGCGGCTACGCCGGCGATCAGCAGAGTAGCCCCACCTAGGATGTACCAGGCATAGCGCCAGCCCTGGCTGGCGTAGACCTCCAGGATCGGGGGCACGATGATGCCGGCGATCATGGTGCCCACGCCGATGCCGGCGGCCACGATGCCGGTGGCCAGTCCCCGGCGCTTGACCGCGAACCAGGCCGAGCCCAGGGCCATGGCCGGTACGTAGGAGGCGCCGTGGCCCAGGCCGGTCAGCAGGCGCATGCTAAAGGCGAAGCCGAAGCTCTGGGCCAGGCCGGTGAGCATCAGGGTGACGCCCATGAGCACCAGGGCCAGGGCCACCACGATACGAGTGCCGAAGCGGGCGGCCAAGTAGCCGCCCACGATGGCCATGATCAGATAGCCGATGAAGTTGCCGGTGCCCAACAGGCCCAGTTGGGTGTAGTCCAAATGCAGACCGTCTTTCATGGCCGGCAGGATCAGGGTGTAGGACATGCGCCCGAAGCCGTGGGCGCCGATGGTCACCAAGAGGCCGGTGAAGATAACCACCCAGCCGTAATGCAGCCTGGACTTGGACATGAAACACCCCCTGGTACGAATTTTTTACCAGCTTACGTTGCCCGGGCGGCTGGAGTCCAGCCCCGGGTCGTCTTGGAGTGATTAGTCATGCCCGGCGGGCTAATGATTAAGGTGCGATTGTTAGAGAGGTTTGGAAAGAATAAGGCAATACAGGCAGGTGCCGGACAGCCCCTCGTTGAGAGGCTCGCCACAATATGTTTTGCAACACCCGCTTCCGCAGCTTCATGACAAGCCCTCTTGCTGCGCCGGTCATCTAAAACGGACGCCTGAGCGGCTATGTGCCGAAAGGGCCTGGCCGGGTGCTTTGGCTGCTGGAACCCTTTTTACCTTACCTGCCTCTTATCTTCGCAAGCCCCAATCCCAGAGTTTGGATGCGGCTCAGCTAGGGCAGGGCCCAGACCATGTAGGGGATCACGAATATCAAAAGCAGCGCGGTCAACACCGGACGCAGCAAATTAAGCGGTTTGTAGTTTTTTTCGCGCACCGCGCTGAAGGTATGGTTGGCCGCCGACAGGGTGAAAAATACCAGGAGCACGGTCATCACGGTGAGCTTGGCGTGGATGCCCCAGCCGAAGAGATAGACCAGCACTGTGGTGATAGCCAGGGCCAGGTTGTTCAGGCCGGATTGGCGCTGATAGGCGCCCGCGTCCTGATAGCCCGAGGCCTGAGCCGCCCGGGCCCCGAAGACCAGGCTCTGGATGGCGGTGAGCCCGGCCAGGGAAAGCACCACCCAGATGCACAGGGCGCTGAACTGCTCCTGTTCGGTCAGCCCGCCCACCTGCGCAAAATAAAAACCAACGCCCACCCCGCACCAGCGCAGAATCTCCAAGACAATATTGATGCTCATTGTCACCCTTTTAAAAAAATAATCGGCCCATCTTGATACAAAAGCGCTCTTAAAGCAAGGTGCTTGGCAGAGAGGCGGCAATGACGATATGGTGACATTCAGATAGTGGCCGTACAACGCGTGTCAAGCCCAAGGGGGGCAGCCAGCAGAGGCAGGCCACGGAGGGGAGGCGAGAGCATGAAACGAGTCTCTTTTTCCGTCTGGTCGTTTGTCCTGGGAGCCATGGCCCTGGGCTTGGCCGGCTGCGTGGCCGGCCCCAGCGGGCCCTTTGGCCCCCACGACCCGGCCGGGTTCTTTGCCGGAGTGTGGCACGGCTTCATCGCCTGGATCACCTTCATCCTTTCCCTGTTCACCCAAGTGAAGATGTATGAGGTGGTCAACACCGGGGCGGGCTACAACTTGGGCTTTTTGATCGGCATGGCCTGCTGGCTGGGCGGCGGCGGGGGCTCATATCACTACAAAAAGAAAAGCCGTAGCGACAGGGAATGGGACCAAGTGGCCGACAAGGTGGAGGCCAAGATCAAGCGGGAGATGCGCTCCTGGGCCGAGGCCGAGGATACCGAGGACTGGCCCGAGGTGGAGAAGAAATTCGAGGAAAAGCTGCGCCAGAAGATCAAGGACTGGGCGGACAGCTAAAGCCGCACCAGGCAATAATCAGGGGCCGCGCCGGATGGGGCGGCCCCTTTTCATTTGTTCTGGCGGCCTATTTCAATTAATAACTTCCTGCTCCCTGAGCCCCTGTATCTCTTCCTGCGAATATCCCAGTTCAGTAAGTATCTCCTCGCTATGCTCGCCCAGGCCGGGCGCCGGCCTCTGAAAGGCGGCCGGGGTCTGGCTGAAGTCCCAGGGGAAGCCCACCATCTTCAGTGCCCCGTGCTCAGGGTGCTCGGTCTGGTGTACATAGTCATTGGCCAGGGTCTGGGGATCCTCGGCCACTTCCAGGGGCGTTTGCACCGGGGTGGCGATGCAGCCGTGCTCATCCAGAATGGCCAGCCACTCTGCACGGTCTTTTTGGGCGAAGCGCTGGTCGAACAACGCCACCAGTTCCTCGGCGTTTTGGCCCCTGGCTTCCACGCTGTCAAAGCGGGGGTCGTTTTCCAGTTCAGCGAGATCCAGGGCCCCCAGCACCTTGGGCCAATAGCGCTCGGGCTGCAGATGGGCCAGGGCCAGCCACTTGCCGTCCGCGCAGCAGTAGTGGTTGTAGATGGCATTGCCCCCCTGGGTGCGCACCTGGCGGGGAAAGGCCTGGCCCAGGATGGCGGGCGCGGCCATGATCAGGCCCAGGTTGGCGATGACGCTGCCCATGAGCGAGGTGTCCACCACCTGGCCCTGGCCGGTCCTCTCCCGGGCATACAGGGCGGCGCACACCGCCCAGGCGCAGACCAGGGCGCCCATCTCGTCGCCGATGCCGGGCAGCATGTTGGTGGGTGGCGCACCGGCCTCGCCGCAGGACATCATCAGGCCGCTGCGGGCGATGCCGGTGTAGTCAAATGACAACTCAGCGGCGTCCGGCCCTCTGCGGCCCCAGCCCGAGGCCTGGGCGTAGATCAGGCGAGGATTCACCTCCAGGCATTTGTCGGCTGAAATGCCCATGCGCTGGGGCGCCTCGATGCTGAGGTTGTTGACAAACACGTCGGCCTGCCCAATCAGCTTGAAGAACACCTCCATGCCCTGGGGCTGCTTCAGGTCCAGCACCAGGCCGCGCTTGTTGCGGTTGCAGTGCTCAAAGTAATAGTTGGGGCCGCTTAAGCCGGCCATGGCCCCGATCAGGCGCATGAAGCCCCGGCTAGGGTCGCCCTGGGGCGGCTCGATTTTGATCACCTCGGCGCCCAGGTCGCCCAGGCGCATGCCCGCCACCGGGCCCTGCTGGAACATGGTGAGTTCGACGACCTTTACGCCATGCAAGGGACCGGCCATGAATTCAACTCCCGATCAGGTTAATCCCGCAATAGTGATCCTAGACCATCACCGGCCTCCAGGGCCAGCTAAGCCTTCATCTCCGGCCCCTTGGGGTAGGCGCCTAGGTTCAGGAAGTAGGCGGTCTCTTCGGGAAGCGCCTGCAACAGCCCCGAGTAACGGGGGTCTTCCTGATCCAGTTCGAAGTCCAGATAGAACAAGTATTCCCAGGGCCGGTCGCGCACCGGTCGCGACTCCAGCTTGACGATGTTCACCTGGTTGTCGGTAAACACCTTGAGCACCGCGAACAGGGCGCCGGGCTGGTCGCTCACCGAGAAGATCAAGGAGGTCTTGTCCTTGGGCTCGCCGGGGAACTGGCCGGCCGAGATCACCACAAAGCGCGTGAAGTTGCGCGGATTGGACTCGATGCCCGCCTTGAGGATGCTCATGCCGTAGAGCTCCGCCGCTTCCTGGCTGGAGATGGCCGCCTCGGCCGGGTCGTTATTTTCTTTGACCCGCTTTACGTTGGAGGCGGTGTTCTTGGAGGCGATCAGATCCCAGTCCGGGTGCTGGTCCAAAAAGTCCTTGCACTGCTCGAACACCTGGGGATGGGAGTAGACCCGCTTGATCTGATCTAACTTTGTCCCTTCCCAGCCGATCAGGTTGTTGACGATGCGCAGGTTGACCTCACCCACGATTTTCAAGCCCGATTCCATCAACAGATCGTAATTTTCGTGCAGGCTGCCGGAGATGGAGTTCTCCAGGGGCACCACGCCCAAGGCGGCCTCGCCGCCGGCCACCGCCGCGAAAAGCTCGGCGAAAGAGGCGCGGCTTTCTGATTCCACCGAGCCGAAGAACTGGGCGCAGGCCTTGTGGCTGGCCGTGCCCGGTGCGCCGTGGAACACCACCTTGGCCGGGGATTCGCCCTGTCCCTGGGGCGTACGGAGTTGTTTGCCTTTCTCCAGGTAGGCGAAGTCCAGTTGCTTGTCCACCACCGGCGCGATGGCGTAGAGATCGCGCATAAGCTGCTCGAACTGCTCGGGGTAGAGGCTCTGGGGTCCGTCGGAGAGCGCCTGGTCCGGGTCGGTGTGCACCACGATGATCAGGCCGTCGGCGCCGGCGGCGATGGCCGCCCGGGCCATGGGGCTCACCTTTTCGCGGATACCGGTGGCGTGGCTGGGGTCGATGATGATGGGCAAGTGGGACAGTTCCTTGATAACCGGCACCGCGGTCAAATCCAGGGTGTTGCGGGTGTGGGTCTCAAAGGTGCGGATGCCGCGCTCACACAAAATCACCTGGTCGTTGCCCTCGGACAAGACGTACTCGGCGGCCATGAGCCAGTCCTTGATGGTGGCTGACAGGCCTCGTTTGAGAAGCACCGGCTTGCCCATGCGCCCCACGCACTTTAACAACTCGAAGTTTTGCATGTTGCGCGCGCCGATTTGGACCACGTCCACGTATTTCATCATCAGATCGGCTTGGCTCAGGGAGGTCATCTCAGTGACCACGCCCATGCCGGTCTCGGCGCGCACCTCGGCCAGGATGCGCAGGCCCTCTTCGCCCAGGCCCTGGAAGGAATAGGGCGAGGTCCGCGGCTTGAAGGCGCCGCCCCGAAACAGCACCGCCCCGTGTTTGCGCACCGCCCGGGCAATGTCCAAGGTGCGCTGACGCTCCTCCACCCCGCAGGGGCCGGCGATCACTACCAGGCGGTCGCCGCCGATCTCCACGTCGCCCACCTTGATGATGGAGGGCTCGGGGTGCAACTCGCGGCTGACCAGCTTGTAGGGCTTGGAGATGGGGATCACCTTGGCCACGCCGGGCTGGGTCTCGAAATAGCGTGGCTCCCGGGTCACCTTGCCCACCACGCCCAGGATGGTCTCCTCCACGCCCTCGATCTCCTTGATCAGGCACTCCTCGGCGCGAAGCTGCTCCAAGAGCCGCGCCTTCTCGTCCTGGGAGATGTCCCGTTTCAGCACCAGTATCATTTTCATGCCTCCAAAAAGTTTGCCCCGGCCCAAAAGAAAAACCCCGAGGAGTTCTCCTCGGGGCCTCGTTTTCCCGGGGAGGATGCAGCATCCGCCCGGGGGTATGTTCAGCCGTGGTTAGCTGCCCGGACGGGTGGTGATAAAAAAGTAAAAGAAGGCAAAGGAGCTTCTGTACTTTTCGATCATCATCCTAAGAAAAATCCCTACTTCGGGTAACGGCCTAATTACGGTTTCAGGTAACCATTTATAGCAAAGCCAAGAAGCTGTCAATAGCCCATGGCAGGGTCCTGTTTCAATCCATCAAAGTCCGGAGCACGTCCTCCTTGCCTACGATACCCACCAGTTCGCCTCCCGCCACCACTGGCAGGGTGTGGAACTTCTTTTCGGCCATCAGGGCGGCCACCTGGCTGATGGGGGTGTCCGGGGCGATCACCACCGGGTTCGGGGTCATGGCCTGGCCCACGGTGGCCGCGGCGATCTTGGCCACCTCCTTTTCCAAATGCTTGGCGGACTTCAAGGGAATGATCCCGTCCAGCAGGGTGAAAAATGAGGGCAGGGGCAGACTCTTTTGCTGCACGATGAGGTCGCTTTGGCAGATGATCCCCACCAACTTTTCGCCCTCCACCACCGGCGCCGCGTTTATGCGCTTGTCCACCAGGAGCTGGGCCGCCTGGTTCACCGGCGTGTCCGGGGTTACGGTGATCACCTCGCTGGTCATGATATCCTGGGCCGTGAGCATGTGGCGCCTCCGCCTGAAGGTAAAAAGTTTCAGTGCTTTCCATTATAGCAGGATACGGGGCTATGGTTCGGGGGCAGGAAATCTCTTTTATCCCAGAGGCCGGGAACGGCAAGGCAGCACCTTAGCAGTGCCTAGGTTCCTACAGGCGGAATCTCGTTTTGAGTTTTCGCTTGACATGACCGGGTCTTAGGGGCAACATATAGTTTGAAACGAAAGTTTCATAATATGAAATGCGCTGATTATGCAGTCTGCCCCAAATGGCTGCGGCTGGTTGAGGTGCGGTTGGGCCATTGCAGAATATTAACACCTCAAATGCCCCGCATGAAACATGGAGAACCAGGGCTCATGTCCCAGCCGCTCCCAGATGTGTTGGCTCCTTTGGCCAGAGAATGAACCTTCTATTGCGATGAACATGATGGGATTCCCGGTCAAGGAAATTTTGCAGATGGAGGTGGCACCAGCCTTGGGTTGCACCGAGCCGGTGGCCATCGCCTTGTGCGCGGCGGCGGCCGCTTCCCTGCTGCCCCCGGGAGAGTTGGATTCCCTGGAAATCTGGGTGGACCCCAACATCTACAAAAACGGCGTTGCGGTCTCCATCCCCGGCACCGGTGGCCTGAGCGGCCTGGACATGGCCGCCGCCCTGGGCGCGGTGGTCGGTGACCCCGGCCTGAGCCTGGAGGTGCTGGAACCAGTGGACCAGGCCGCCGTGGAGCGGGCCCAAGGGCTTTTGAGTGAAGGTAAGATCAAGGTCAACCTGCGTAAGCAGAGCGGGTTGTACATCAAGGCTCTGCTGGTGAAAGGACCGGACACCGCCGAGGCGGTGATCCGCGACCTGCATGACAATGTGGTGCTTTTGGCCTTGAACGGCGAGGAGCTGCCCGAGCACCCTTTGCTGTCCGCCATGCAGGACGGTTCCCAGGGCAACTTGAGCGAGATGGAGGCCTGGCTCAAGCAGCAGCCTTTGGCCGCGCTGTTGGACTTTCTGGATGAGTTTGACTCCGAAGACCTTGATTTCTTAAAAAACAGCGTGACGGTCAACCTCAAGCTGGCTGACTACGGTTTGAAGCACGGTCCCGGCCTGGGCATCGGCCAGGCCCTGGAGCGTTTGGTGCGGCAGGGGCTGATCAAAAGAGACATGGTGGTGGCGGCCAAGATGCTGGCCTCGGCCGCGGCCGACGCGCGCATGGCCGGGGTCAAACTGCCGGCCATGGCCTCGGCGGGCAGCGGCAACCACGGGCTCACCGCGGTGCTGCCCATCTGGGCGCTCAAGGACTACCTGGAGGTTGATGACGAGACGGTGCTCAAGGCGGTGGGGTTGAGCCACCTGGTCACTGCCTATCTCAAGGCCCACACCGGCCGGCTTTCGGCCCTGTGCGGCTGCTCCATCGCCGCCGGCGCCGGCGCCACCGCAGGTGTCACCTACCTGCTGGGCGGCAACCTGGCCCACATCGCCGGGGCTATCAAAAATCTTACCGAGGACCTGGCCGGGGTGATCTGCGACGGAGCCAAGGCGGGCTGCGCCTTGAAGCTGTCCACCGCCGCCGGTTCGGCGGTGCAGGCGGCCCTGTTTTCCCTGCAGGGGGTAAGCGTGCAGCCCAGCGACGGCATCGTGGGCCATACCCTGGAGCAGACCACCCGGAACGTGGGGCGTTTGAGCACCGAGGGCATGATCGAGGCGGACCGCACCATTTTGCAGATTATGCTGGATAAGCACTTTTCAATGTGCTGATCGCGTAATTTTCACCCGCTGAAGCGGGCAATATTGTATTTTGGAGGTCCCTGCGGCACCGGCTCCCGGTGACCGGAAAGGGCAAAATTGATTCGGAGGCGATAATGGCGGAAAAATTCGACGAACTACACTCCGGGGGCGGCGCCGATAGCGTCCGCTGGCTTTACGGGGAATACTCCCGGCAGGACCTGATGGAAATGGAGCCCGAGTGCCTGCGGGCCTTGTTCCGCGAGAGAATCCATCACACCATCGAGGTGGAGATATATCCCATCCTGGTGGGCGACAAGGAGGCCACGCCCATCTTCGGCACCCAGGCCCAGTTGTGTTGGGACATCTGGCAGGAGCGGGGCTTCGGGGTGGAGGACCCGGACATGCAGTGGGGCAAAGAGTATCTGGACTTGGCCGCCAGGATCCGGGCCGGCGAGGAGGTCTCCATCGACGAGCCCTTGCCGGTGGCCTTCAACCCCGAAGAAATGGAAACCGTGCGCAAGCTGATCTGGGAGCGCCGCTCCATCCGCGACTGGGTGCCGGACAAGCCGGTGCCGCCGGAGATGATCGAGCAGATCCTGGAGGCGGGCCGGGCCGCGCCCAACGGCTGCAACCTCAACGTGGTGCGCTTTGTGGTCATCGACGACCCCGAGGAAATGAAGATGGTGTGGAGCGACATCCCCACCCCGGCCAACCGCTGCACGGTCATCGTGATCCTGTATGACAAGCGCATCTACGAGGTGGTGGGCCACGACCGGCTGGTGCCGCACAACATGCTGCTGGACGCGGCGGCGGCCGGCGACCATATGTGCCTCATGGCTCACGCCCTGGGCCTGGGCGCGGTGTGGCTCACCTGCACCGACAAGACCGCGGCCCGCTTCAAGAAGAAATACGAGCTGCCCGACTACATCGAGCAGGCCATGCATTTGGCGGTGGGCTGGCCCTCCATCGCCTCCATCAAGTCCTTGCGCATGCCGCTCAAGGACATGATGCTCACCAGGGGCGGCAAGTAGGGCGGGCCAAGACCCGGCATGTATTCAGACCTGAGTCACATAGGCATCTTGCTGCGGCGGGAGATAGAGGCCGGCGTGGCCGCGCCTTTGATCAAGCGCTTTATGGCCAAGTACGGCGAGGAGGAAGTCCTGGCCGAGGTGACCCAACTGATGCATGAGTTGGCCCGGGAGGCCGGCGCACAGTTGGCCGAAGATCTGGGCGGCAATTCCCTGGCCGACTACATTGAGGGCAAAGAACGCTGGACCCGCCACGGCGCCCTGGACACCGAGATCAAGGAGCAAAGCGACACGGTGTACGCTTATGACGTCACCCGCTGCCGCTACGCCGAGATGTACGCCGCCCTGGGCATCGCCGATTTGGGCTACACCCTGTCTTGTGAACGGGACTATGCCTTGATCGAGGGGTTCAACCCCAAGATCAAGTTGACCAGAACACAGACCATAATGGAAGGCGCGCCGACTTGCGATTTTCTTTATCAGCTTGAGGAATGAACACACGGCAGGCGGCGTGGAGCCGGAACTTTTTAACAGGAGAGGGAGAGGTCATGAAAAAAATGCGTTTCAAACTTCTGAGTGTCATTGGAGTCTCTCTGTTGGGCCTGGCGTTGTGCGCCCCGGCCTTTGCCGGCGACCCCGGGCCCCAAAAACTGAACCTGGCCACCTTCAAGACCGGCAGCGGCTGGTACGTGATGGGCCAGACCATGGGCAAGATCATGCTGAAGGCGCTGCCCAAGGGCTCCACCGTGGACGTGCTGCCCTACAGCGGTGGTGTGGGCAACCCCATGCTCCTGCACAAGGGCAAGGCGGTCTTGGGCCTCAGCTTCCCGGTGGAGGTAGGCCAGGCCATCAAGGGCAACCCGCCTTACAAGTCCAAGATGCCTGAACTCAGGGCCCTCATCGGCAACCTGGACACCTACTGGTACCTGTTCTCGGTGCGCAAGGCAATCCCGGTCAAGAGCTTCAGAGAGCTCAAGGCCAAAAAATACCCCTTGAAGCTGGCGCTGTTGCCCAAGGGCTCCACCGGCGAAGCGGCAACCCGCAAGGTGTTGGGCGCCTACGGCATCACCTATGACGACATCCGCTCCTGGGGCGGCAAGGTAACCCACGGCTCCTTTGGCACTGCGGTGGAGATGATGAAGGACGGCCAGGCCGACGCCTTTGCCCACGTAGCCACCCCGGGCCACCCCGCCTGGACCCGCCTGAGTACCTTGAGCAAGCTGGACTTCTTCCCCATTGACAAGGACGTGGCCGACAAGCTGATCAAGACCTTTGGCTACCGCATGTCCTCCCTGCCCGCGGGGACCTTCCGCGGCGTGGAAAAGCCCATTCCGGTGTTGGGCTTTGCCACTGTGTTGATGACCACTACCAAGATGTCCGATGATGTTGCCTACATCATCACCAAATCCATCTGCGACAACTACAAGGAGTTGATCGCGGCTTACAAGGGTGCCAAGGTATTTGATCCCAAGAAGGCCACCGCCATTCCGGTGCCCTTCCACGCCGGGGCCCTCAAGTACTACAAAGAGGCCGGCATAGTTAAGTAAACTGGTTTTCTTCAGCGCCCTCACCCCGCTCAGGCGGGGTGAGGGTCAACCCCAGGAAGCGATCAAACGGAAATGACGGCAAACCTGAGAACCCATGTAATTGCGGGCACGGCGATTGTCTGGTCGCTGACCCAGCTTTATAACGCCATATTTTATGCTCTGGATATTCTGCAACTGGAAGTGGTTCACATAACTTTCGCTCTGATGCTTACTTTTCTTATCAGACCAGCGCCGGCCTGGATCAATAAATGGAGGCTGGCCGACAATATTTGTGTGCTCCTGGCCATGGCCCAGGGAATATATTTCATTGCCAGTTACGAAAGAATCAGCGAACGCATCAGGTTTGTTTCCGATGTTTTGCCCACCGATATCATTGGCTGCGTGATTTTAATTTTCCTGCTCCTGGAGGGCGGACGCCGGGTGATGGGCATGGGTTTGTCCCTGCTGGGCCTCATCGCCATCGCCTACGCCTTCTTCGGCTTCCTGCTGCCCGGCGGACTGGGTCACAGCTCGGTCACCGCCGACAGCTTCACCGAATTCATGGTGCTCACCCAGGAGGGCGTATTCGGCGTGCCCCTCAGGGTCTCCACCATCTACGTGTTCCTGTTTGTGTTGTTCGGGGCTTTTTTGAAATACGGCCGTTTGGGTGAATTTTATAACGACCTGGCGGTCTCGGTGGCCGGCAACCTCAAAGGCGGCCCGGGCAAGGTGGCGGTGATTTCCTCCAGCCTTCTGGGCACCATCAGCGGCAGCGCTGTGGCCAACGTCTCCACCTCCGGCGCCTTCACCATCCCCATGATGAAGCGGGCCGGCTACCAGCCCGCCTCGGCCGCGGCCATCGAGGCCCTGGCTTCCACCGGCAGCCAGATCGTGCCTCCCATCATGGGCGCGGCCGCCTTCATCATGGCCGAGTTGACTCAGATCAACTACTGGACCATCGCGCTCACCGCCGTCATTCCCTCGGTCCTCTACTACGTGGTGGTCTACGGGGTGGTTCACTTCGAGGCGGTGAAGCACAACTTGGCGGTGATGGCCGATGAAAGAAAGCCCTTGTTGCAACTGGCCATCTCCAAGGGCTACATGTTCATCCCCATTATCGTGATCATCTACTTCCTGGCTTCAGGCTATTCCATCACCATGTCGGCCACCATGGCTATTCTTAGCTCCTTCATAGTCACCGCCATTCCCATCGTGGCCACCCGCAAGTGGAAGGATTTACACCTCTACGTCAAGGCCCTGGAAGACGGGGCCAAAGGCTGCGTGGCCGTGGCCGTTCCCTGCGCCATCGCGGGCATCATCGTGGGCATGCTGACCCTGACCAGCCTGGGACTCAAGTTCAGCGATCTGATCCTGGGCTTTGCCGGCGACAACATACTGCTCCTGTTGGTGATAACCTCGGTGATCTGCCTGATCCTGGGCATGGGCATGCCCACCAGCGCCGCCTACATCACCGTGGCCATCCTGGCCATTCCCGCCCTGATGAAGGGTGGCGTGCCCACCATCGCCGCCCACTTCTTCGGCTTTTTCTTTGCCAACCTGTCCATGATCACCCCGCCGGTGGCCTTGGCCGCCTATGCCGGGGCGGGCATAGCCGGGGCCAACACCCAGGCGGTGGGCCTCAGGGCCTGTTTCATGGGGCTGACGGTGTACGCCATCCCCTTCCTGTTCACCACCTATCCCGCTTTGCTCTTGGACGGCAGCTGGGGGCAGATAGTCTATGTCCTGATCAAGTGTTGTCTGATCGTCCTGGCTTTCTCCACGGCGATCATGGGGGTGTGCGGCAGGGTGTTGCGCCTCTACGAACGGGCCTTGTTCTTCGTGGCCGGGGTGGTGCTATGGGCCGGCGTTCACTCGATTATGGTGGACGTGGCCGGATTCATAATTTTAGCCGTCTCGGTTGTCCTGGCCTATAAAATGCCACCGGCCCAGACCGCCGAGGCCTAGCCAGGGTGGATCTGGATAGAGATAGATCACAAGCGGAAATTGAGAACTCCCAAGAGAGAAGGTGAAGTATGGCCAATAATTTAAGAACCTATCTGGAAATGCTGGAAAAGGAAAAGCCCGAGGTCATCCTCAGGGTAAAAGAGCCCATGAAGGTGGCCTACGAGATCTCGGCCCTGCAGCGCAAACTGGACGCGATGCGCAAGTACCCGGTGATCATCGTGGAGCGGCCCATTTTGGACAACGGGGAAGAGAGCGCCTTCCCGGTGGTGACCAACCTCACCGCCAGCCGCCAGTTGTGCGCCGAGGCCCTGGGCATCAGCGATCACCGCCGGGTGGCCATGGAATACGCCGGCCGGGTGGCCCACCGCATCGATCCGGTGACGGTCTCCAAGGACCAGGCCCCGGTAAAAGAAGTGATCGAGCACGGCGAGGACGTCAACCTGCTCAAGTTCCCCATCCTCACCCACAACTACATGGACCCCGGCCCCTATATCGGCACCGGTTTTGTGACCAACACCGATCCCGACACCGGCATCGACAACTGCAGCCTGCAGCGCATCTGGGTGAAAAGCCCCCGGCGCACCGGCTACTGGCCGGCGGTGGTGTCCCACAGCATGCAGAACATCTGGAAGTGGTGGGAGCGCGGCGAGGACATGCCGGTGGCGGTGTGGATCGGCCACCACCCGGCCGGCGTCTCCGGGGCCCAGTCCCGCCTGGCCTATCCCGAGAGCCACTACCCGGCCATGGGCGGGCTGTTGGGCGAGCCCGTGCAATTGGTGGGCACCGAGCTGTTCGGAGACGATCTGATGGTGCCGGCGGATGCCGAGATCGTCATCGAGGGCGTGGTGCCCAAGGACGTGTTCGAGGCCGAGGGCCCCTTTGGCGAGTACCCCGGCTACATCGGGCCCCAGCGGCCCAGCCCGGTGATCGAGGTCAAGTGCGTCACCTACCGCAAGGACGCCATTTACCACGGCATCGGCGTGGGCCTGGCCGACCACCTGGTGATGCTGGGCAACTTCCCCCTGGAGGCCCGCATCTACGAGGTGGTCAAGGGCGTGGTGCCCGAGACCATGAACGTGTTTGTGCCCATCTCCGGGCGGCGCAACCACGTGTACGTGCAGGTGGAGAAAAAACGCCCCGGCATCGGCAAGGAGGTGATCATGGCCACCTTGCCCTGCGACTCGCGCTTAAAACACGTATTCGTGGTGGACGAGGACATGGACCTGTTCAACGAGAGCGACATCCTCTGGTCGGTGGCCTACCGCAGCCAGTGGGACCGGGACGTGGTCACCGTGGAAGGCTGCGCGGTGTTCCCCCTGGATCCCAGCGTGCCCAGCCCGGGTAACATCGGCACCCGGGGCGGCATCGACTGCACGGCCCCGCCGCCCATAGGGGCTGGTTTGCCGCGCTACTACCAGATGGTGAACAAGACTCCCGACGAGGTGGCCGAGGCCATCCAGGTGGAGGATTTCGTGGACGCCGCCACGCTGGCGCATTACCCCACTTCTTCCTAAGACGCGGGTCAAAGGAGATTTGTCATGAATACCGTTGAAAAGATCGGCTATCCCAAAGACGTTTGGGTCACCTGTCCCGGCTGCGGCCAACTTTACTATATTGACCGGCTTTTTTATGAGCCCCCGTATGACGTTCTGAAGCTGCATTGCCCCTTTTGCCATCTGGAGTTCGCCAAAGAGGACTCGCCCCAGACCTGGGGAGCCTAACAACGTCTAATCTGACTGCCCATACTCCCCCTCCGGTCCGGCCGGGCCGGAGGGGGATCTAACCCATGGCATCCCTTGCTTCCTACCGCTGGATCCTGATCGGCGCGGCCATCTGCGTCAAGATGGTGATCAGCATCTACCAGTACTCCTGGTTTTTGTTCGCCTTCAGCATCAGGGGCGAGCAGGGCTGGTCTCTGGAGCAGATCGCCCTGACCTTCACGATCTTCATCATGGCCGCCACCCTGATCCAGCCCTTTTCCGGCATCTACGCGGACGCCTATGGCCCGCGCAATATTTGCCTGCTCTCCGCCCTCTTGGTGGGTGGGGGCATGATGCTGGCTTCCTACGCAGACGGGCCGCTCATCCTTTGGGTTTGCTACAGCCTGGGCGGGCTGGGGGTGGGGGCCATCAACGGCATTTCCACCGCCACCGCCCTGAAATGGTTTCCCGACCGGCGCGGTCTGGCCACCGGTTTGGTGGAATTCGGTTTTGGCGCCGGCACCCTTTTGTTCAACCACTTCCTGCAATCCAGCCTGGACCTGCACGGCTGGCGCGACACCTTCTTCTATCTGGCCTTTTTCATGTGGGCGGTGCTGATCCCCTTGATCATGATCTACAAGTACCCGCCCGAGGACTGGGAGCGCCGCTTCAAGGCGGCCGGCCAGAAAATCCAGGCAGGCTTCAAGCAATACCGCCCCCTGCAGATGGCCAAGACCCACCAGTTCCTCCTGATCTACCTGGGTTTCACCCTGATCATTTCGGTGGTCCTGTTGTTCGCCTCGCACATGAAGATGATCGCCCGGGAGTTTGATCTGCCGCCGGCCATGTTCAGCTTTTTGCTGATCGCCTTCCCCTTGGGCAATGGCTTTGCGCGCATCGTGGCCGGGGTGGTCTCAGACCTCATGGGGCGCGAGCGCACCATGGTCATTTTCTACAGCCTGTTGGGCACCTGCATGCTGCTCCTGGGCTTGTTCGGCACCAACCCCTGGGTGTTCGTGATCACGGTTTTCATGTCCGGCCTGTTGGGTGGGGCGCCGTTCGTGCTCTATGCCTCGGTGGTGGGGGATTATTTCGGGACCAAGTATTCCACGGCCAACTGGGGGCTCACCATCACCGGCAAGGCTTGGGCCGGGCTGATCGCCGGCTGGCTCAGCGGGTTTCTGGTGCTGCAGTTCGGCACCTACCAGACGCCGCTCTTGCTGCTGGCCGGCTGCTGCTTCCTGGCCGCGGTGCTGGCCAGCCCCAAGCTGTTAAAGACGCCGCAGCCGGAGCGCCCATAGCGCGGGGCGGGAATCACTCCAGATCGGCGAACTCACTGGGCAGGCGCAGCCGGGGCCGGTTGGCCTTTTTCAGGCCCAGGGCGTCGTCGGCGATCAATAGCCGCATGATGTTGGAGGCCCCCTCGCCGATCTGATACAGCTTGCAGTCCCGGTAGTATTTTTCCACCGGCATCTCCAGGGAATAGCCCATGCCGCCGTGCACCT
>JANQFN010000441.1 GCA_028277825.1 Desulfarculaceae bacterium | reverse complement strand
AACCGTCCAAGAAGATGCTCCTAACTTCATTGTCATGCGGGACAAATTGATTTTAAGAGCCACCCGGCTTGGTAGAATCCTAGAGCCAAGGAGGCGGTCAGGCGCGGACCGTGCACAATGTTCAGTGCGGCGCCTGCGTGGACAACCGTGAACGCGAGGTGCCCTGTTACCGCTGACGCTATTGAGCGCCTTTGTGAATTTTGTGTGGCATTGCTGATCAGACACTGTTCCCGAGATCATAATTAAGACTAGAGTTGCAGACAGTCTAAAGACCCTGGGCTGCCCAAAGCCTTTTGGGGCGGTTTGCGGCTTTTTTTGTTCCGCCCAATTGGAGCGGTTTCATGGTTAGACCTAAGTTGATCATTTGCTGCGGACTCTGGCTGACCTGCGCGGCCCTGCTGGGCCCGATCACGCCCGCCCAATGTCAAGCCGGCCCAAGGCCCCTGCTGGTGGGGGTGGGCTCCTTTGCGCCCTTTGTCATGCTGGACCAAGACCGCAAGCCCTGCGGATTTTCCGTCGATCTGTGGCAGGAGGTGGCCCGGGATTTGGGCCGTCCTTATGTATTCATCACCAGTGGATCGGTGGCCGGGGCCTTTATCGACGTGGTGGAGCACCGGGTGGACGTGGCTCTGGGTGGGCTGGCCATTACCGAAAAACGCGAGCACTTGGTGGATTTCACCCATTCCTATTTTCACACCGGCCTGGGCATTTTGATCGACATTGACCGCAGATGGAGCCTCTTGACCGCCTTGGGCTCCCTGCTCACCAGCGACAAACTGGCCATCATCGGAGCGCTTTTGGGCTTCATGGTGCTGGCGGGACACGCCATCTGGCTGGCCGAAAGAGGCAACCGCCGGCCCAACGCCCGCTCCTTCAGCCGCCGCTACCTCCCCGGGGTGCTGCAAGGCATGTATTGGGCGGTGGTAACCGCCAGCACCGTGGGCTACGGCGACCACGCCCCGCGCAGTTGGGTGGGACGCATGCTGGCCATCCTGCTCATCTTGGTCAGCCTGCCTCTGTTCGCCTTTTTCATCGCCCAGCTGTCCTCCAACATCACCTTGCATGAGCTGCGTACCAGCATCGCCGTCCCCCAGGACCTCATCGAGCGGCGGGTGGGGGTGGTGGAAGGCACCATGGCCGCACAATACCTGAGCCGGGTCAACGCGGTGACCTACTCCTTTGACACCATAGAAAACGCCTACGAATGGCTCCTGGGCGGCCGTTTGGACGCGGTGGTATACGCCCGTCCCAACCTGCTTTATTACGCCCAGACCGCCGGCAAGGGCCGGGTGGTGGTGGTGGGCCGCATCTTCTCACCACTGGACTACGGCATGGCTCTGCCCCAGGGCAGCGCCCTGCGCGAAAAGATCAACCGCATATTGCTGGGCATGTCCGAAGAAGGCCGCCTGGAGCAAATCCGCAGCAAATGGTTCGGCAACCAAAATTAGGCCCTATCTTCCCACCCGCATGTCGACCGGCCTGAGGCCACCAACAGCCGCTCGCCTTAACCCGTCAGGCTAAAAACCCTTTTATTTTGTCAGGAGGCTTGAAGCGTAATACAATTGTCACGGTGCGGTTTTGCCCTTTGGGCAATTTTTTGCATCGACAAATAACCCAAGGCCGAAACCAGCGCCATGACCAAAGCGCCACCAACTTACCCCGACCCAAACACCCAATATGCACCAGCCTGGAGCCTGGCCCTCATCGCCTTGGCGGTGTTGACGGTCCTGTTGCTGGTTTTTCAACTGGCCTGGCCCCATATATGGCGGCTGGTGGTGATGCCCGAAGTCGACTGGCAAAGGCACGGCATGCGGGTGAAGATCTACCCCACCAAAGAGCTGGCCGGCTCCACCAGCCGAAGCCTATTTGTCCCTGCCGCCACGGCCGACCTGGACACGCCGGACACCTCCTTGCAGGCCTTTGCCGTGTGGGAGGTGAAGCGGGCCGGCATCTACCATCTGGAATTAGCCTGCGACGACTACGGCAGCCTGTTCATCGACCACCAGCGGATAATACATCAGAGCGGCATTTCGGCCCGCAACCTGAGCCGGGCCCAGGTGGAGCTGACCCCTGGCCCCCACTTGTTGGTGATCCACCTGCACAACGCCCCCTCCAAGGGCGGCTTCGACCTCAAGGTGCGCGGACCGGGGCAAAAAAAGATGCAGATTCTGGGTGGCGACGCCCTGCACTACATAGACAGCGGCAACATCAATGTCTGGTGGAATCACCTGCTCATGCCCCGTTCCCAGCAGCCGCTGACCCTGCCCCTGGTGGTACTGAGCTTGTTGCTGGCCGGACTGATCAGACCCCGTCAGGCCAGGAGCTTTGTGCGCTCTATCTGGGTTCCGTCTGACCTAACTACGCCGCGCGGCGCGGCAGAGGTGTGGTCGCGGCTGTTGCCCTATCTGTCCCTGTGGGGACTTCTCTTGGCCTTGGCCATCGTGTTGGATCTGACTTTCCATCTTTCCAACCACTCATTTTTATCACGCTTCAGCGCCGCCGGCTTGCTGCTGGTCGGCCTGAACTCCCTTTCCCTGGGCCTGCTGTGCGGTCTGGCCCTGGTGGTTGTTTTGTGGCTGCTGGCCGCCTTTTTGCCGGGGCGGCGCGCCTGGTTCTTGGCCGCCCGTTCGGCGCTACGGCTTTTTTTGGCTGCCTGTCTGGTGGCGCTGGTGCTTACCCATTTCGACACCTGGAGCTATGGCATTTTTGGGCTCGACCTGGGGGACCTGACCGCCTTCCTCTATCCCGCGGTCATCCTGCTGGCCGTCCTGGCCACCCTGGCTCTGGCCCGCCGCTCACGCCTGGATGAGGCCCTCACCGGCCGGGGCAGGGCCCTGGGCCTGAGCCTGGCTCTGTTGTTTACGGTAAGCGGAGCCTACTCCGTCTATGCCTACGTGGCGGTGAGAGATGAAGTCGCGCAACTGAGCGCCCGGGCGCCCGATTCGGCCGCGCCGCCGAACATAATCCTGTTCCTGCCCGATTCGGTGGACCCCCAGCGCCTGAGCGCCTATGGCTACTCGCGCCGCACCTCCCCCAATCTGGATCGCCTGCTGAGCCAGTCCATCCGCTACGACCGGGCCTATGCCAACGCGCATCAGACCAGGCCCAGCTTGGCCAGCATCATGACCGGGGTGCATCCTTTGACCAGCCGGGTGCTGTGGGAAGTGGACGTGCTGTTCGGGCGGCACTCCTATTTGCATCTACCGGGTATTCTGGCTGGCCGGGGCTACTACACCATGGACCTGTCCGACGAGCAACACGGCCACCCTCTGCGCTACAACTTGCGCAATGGTTTTATGAACATAAACGGCCACGAAATGGAAGTGGGCATGGGGCGTGGAGAGATAACCGCCCGGCTCATGTTTGCCCGTGAGTCCTACTTCCTGGACTCACTGGCCGAGGGAGTCCTGGACCGTCTGGGAGTCCTGATCGGGTGGGTGGCCTATGTGCAGCATCGCAAACCCTCGGTGCGCCAACTGGTGGCCGGAAACATCCCCCGAGATTCCCTGGATGACGCCAAACGGGTGGAGCACCTTATCGAGAAGATCAGGACCGAAAGCCGCCCCTTGTTCGCCCACCTGCATTTGATGGGGCCCCACGGTCCCCGCTTCATCATCGATAAACGCCACTTTTCCCAGGAAGTGTCGCAGGGCTCGGAGGGCTATGAAAACAGCTACGACGACGCCCTGTTGACCGCGGACGCCCATCTGGGCCGGATGATCGCAGCCCTCAAACTTAGCGGCAAGTGGCAAAACACCATCTTGGTCTACCTGAGCGACCATAACCGGGGGGCCGGCATGGACCACCCCGGCCCCTTGCTGGTGCGCCTGCCCGGCGGCCAGGGCGGTGGCAAGGTGGTCAAGGCCCCGGTGCAGTATTTGGACCTGGCCCCCTCTCTGCTAAGCGCCCTGGGCCAGACCCCGCCCCTTTGGATGGAGGGTCAGGTGATCTTCCCCCGGGCCGATGAGGCCGCCCTGGTCAGACGGCCCATCGTGGGCTATGACCACCACGACGCCAAGTTGCAGATGATAAAAGATGGCCGCCGGGTGAATGTGTCCTTAAAGGACGATTCAGTTAAGCACCACAATTTGGATGGTGAAAAGCATCACCCCGACGAAGCGGACCAGGAGGGGGCTTTGGCCCATCTGGAGGATTTTCTGGGGAAAAGGGATTTGTCCTTGAAGGCCCTTCGCGCCCTGCCGCCGCCCCCCCGGGATTAGCTCCACCTGAGGTTTTGCCTACATGCCTAAAAAGGCCTTTCGCACCTCATCAGAAGCCAAAACCTCCTGGGCCGGGCCCTGGGAGCGTATCTCGCCGGTCTGCAGGATGTAGGCCCAGTCGCTCAACTCAAGGGCCTCCAGCACGTTCTGCTCCACCATCAGCACCGTGGTGTCGCCCTCTTCTTGCAGACGCCTGACCGTTTCGAAGACCTCGGAAACCAGCAAAGGCGCCAGGCCCAGGCTGGGTTCGTCCAACATCAATAGCTTGGGAGTGCTCATCAGCCCCCGGCCGATGGCGGCCATCTGCTGCTCGCCGCCGCTCATGGAGCCCACCGCCTGGGTGCGCCGCTCGGCCAGGCGGGGAAACATCTCATAAACGTAATCCAAGTTCTTTTGCTTGTCCGCCTCCCGCTCCACGGTGAAGGCGCCCAAAAGCAGGTTCTCCTCCACGCTCAGGGGGCCGAACAGGCGCCGGCCCTCGGGCACATAGATAATCCCCCGGCGCACGATCTGCTCGGTGGCCAGCTTGTCGATGCGCTGGCCCTGAAAGTTGATCTCGCCGGAGGTCACCTTCACCGAGCCCATGATGGCTTTGAGCAGGGTGGACTTGCCCGCGCCGTTGGCCCCCACCACCCCCACGGTGCGGCCCTCATCCACCTTGATGGAAACCTCGCGCAATACCGGCAGACCAGAGTAGCGCACGGTTATGCCCTTGACCTCAAGCATCGCCGTCCTCCTCCCGCCGCTTGACGAAGTGGTCGCCCAGATAGGCCTTGACCACTTCCGGGTCCTTGACCACCTCGGCCGGTTCGCCCTCGGCGATCTTCTTGCCGCTTTCCAAAACGATCACCCGGTGGCTCATGGCCATCACCATCTCCAGGACGTGCTCGGTCAACAGAAGGGAGATGCTGCGCTCGGAGTGGATGCGCTTGAGGATCTCGATCAGCCCCTCAATCTCCGAGGGATTCAGGCCGGCGCCTACCTCGTCCAAGAGCATCAGCTTGGGGTCGCTGGCCAGGGCGGTAGCCAGGGCCACCCGCTTCTGGGCGGCCACCGGTAGCTCGGTCATCATGGCCCCGCCGGTATCGGCGATGCCCAGAAAATCCAAACAGCCCTCGGCGGATTTGCGGGCCAGGCTACGGGAGCGGGTGCGCATGAAGGAGCCCACCATGACGTTTTCGGCCACGGTGAGGTCGCCCGAGGCCTGGAAGATCTGAAAGGTGCGGGCCAAGCCCAGCCGGGCGATCTGAAAATCCTTGAGGTTGGTGATGTCCTTGCCGCCGAAGGTGACGCTGCCGTGGGTCAGGGGATAGAAGCCGGCGATGCAGTTGAACAGAGTGGTCTTGCCCGCGCCGTTGGGCCCGATCAGGCCCAACACGTCGCCTTCGTACAAATCAAAGGAGACCTCGTGGTTGGCCACCAGGCCGCCGAAGTGTTTGCTTACCTGGTTTACTGCCAACAGGGCCATGGCCGCCTACTTCCTGCGCCGGGCGCGCACCGCCTCGACGATGCCGTAGACGCCGCGCGGCTGGGCGGCGGCGATGAACATGATGATGCCGCCATAAAGCAGCAGATCCAGCCCGGCCAGACCGGCCTGCCCCCCCAGCCAGTCGCCCAGATAGCTTTTCATGGGCACCAGGATGGAGGCTCCGATGATGGGCCCCCACATGGAGCCGGCCCCGCCCAGCATGGCCATCATGGCGATGAGCACTGAAAGGTCCAGGCTCATGATGTCCTCGGGCTCGATGTTGAAGTTGTAGCAGGCGTGGAAAGAACCCACCACGGCTACATAGGCGGTGGCCAGGGCATAGGCCTTGATCTTGGACCAATGCGCATCTATGCCCAGGCTCTTAGCCACGTCCTCGTTGTCCTTGATGGCCCGAAGCTGGTAACCCAGGCGGGAATGCCGGAAGCCGTTGACCACCAAAAGCCCCAGCACGAACAGGCCCAAAAGTATGTAGAAGTAGTAATAGTCCTCCCGAAACTGCAAATAGAGCCAGTTGGGGAAGTCGCCCTTGAGCGGCAATTCCAGTCCCCGGGCCCCGCCCACGAAGTCCCACACCTCGAACAGGTCCTTGAGCACCAGGCTGGTGGCGATGGTGGCAATGGCGAAATAGTGGCCCTTGAGCCGGAATAGGGGGTAGCCGATGATGAAGGACCAGCCCACGGCCAGGGCCAGGCCGATGGGGGTGGATATCCAGAAAGGCACGTCCCAGCGGATCATCATCACCGCGGTGGTGTAGGCGCCGATGCCCACGTACTGGGCCTTGCCCAAATCCACCTGGCCGCCGTAGCCGCCGATAAGGTTCCAGCCCATGCCGTAGAGGGAGAACATCAGGAACTGGATCATGGTGGCCATGGCGAAGCTGGAATGAGGCAGCACCGGGAACAGCAGCAAAAAGGCCATGCCCAGCCCGGCGATGGTCAGCTCGCTCTTGGGCATATCCGCGAAATCAAAAGCGTTTTTTACTGCTTCCATCCGAACAGCCCCTGGGGTTTGATCACCATGATCAGGAAGTAGATGGCGTACACCATGGTGTACTTGAAACTGTGAATCTGCAGGTCAGCCAGCCCGGCCGCGTCAATCATCCTGAGCATGGCGTCCCAGATGGGCGGGATGTTCACGATCAGCCCGATGAGCACCCCGGCCACAAAGGCCCCGCGCACGCTGCCGAAGCCGCCCAGGGCCACGGTGGCAAAGGCGATCATGGTGAACAACAGGCCCACCCCGGGCTCCACCGGCCAGAAGTTGACCAACAGCCCGCCGGCGATGGCTACCGAGGCGCCGCCCACCGCCCAGGCCAGGGCGTTCATTTTCTGGGTGGAGATGCCCATGTAGCGGGCGCCCTCGGCGTCCAGGCTGGTGGCGGTGAGCGCCCTGCCCACCTTGGTGCGGTTGATCAGCCACCAGACCAGGGCGAAGCTGACGATGGACAAGACCGCCGCGGCCAGCTTGGTGGATTCCAGGACCACCCCCGGGCCCACGATGAAGCTTTTGCCCACCAGCCAGCCTTTGTGCAGGATGCGCGGCTCCGACCCCATGGTCAAAAGCGCCAGGTTTCTTAAGAAAAGCATCAGGCCGAAGGTGCCGAAGAGCTGGGCGATCATGGGCCCGCGCAGCAAAAAGCGTATCAGCCCGTAGTAACTCAACACGCCCAGAGCGGCGCCCACCAGCCCGGCCAGGGGCAGGGTCAACACCGGATCGATGCCCAACAGGGGGCTGGTCAGCAGGGTGGTGTACATGCCGATCATCAAGAATTCGCCGTGGGCGAAGTTGACGATGTCCATCACCCCGAAGATCACGGTCAATCCCAGGGCCACCAGAGCGAAGACCAGCCCCATCAATAACCCCGAGACCACGGATTTTAAAACCTGTATGCCTAGATCTTCCATGGCGTCTCCGCGCGCGGCGGCGGGCGCCCCGCGCCCCGCGGGTGCAAAAAGCCTCCGGGCCGGACAGCCGCGCCCGGCCCGGAAGCTGGTTTAGGTTTTCTTTTTCGTCCTAAGGCCTAGTAGCCCTTGAAAGGGAAGATCATGTCGTCGGTGGCCATGTCAAAGGGGTACACCACCTGCAGGGTCATCTTGTCGCCCTTTTTCTGGTACTGGCCGATGAGGCCGCTGCCCAAGACGTTCTGGCCGATCTCGTCGCCCTTGGTGGCGAATTTGATGCCGAACCAAGGCACCACCAACTGTTTGCCGGGGATGCTGATGGTGTTGGCCGCCGCCTGGATGGCTTTGGGCTTGGTGGAGCCGGCCTTTTCCAGAACATAGACCCAGGCCTGCAGACCGGTGAAGGCCCGTGCGGAGGCGCCGTCCAAATCGTGGCCCATCTTCTTCACGTAGAGCTTGTTCACCTGGCCGGCCAGAGGCTTGATCTTGACCACGCTGGGCAAAAACACCGAACGGGTCAGGATGCCGTCGATGTCGTCGCCCAGGGCGATGAACTCGGGCTTGTCAAAGCCGGCGTCCTGGCCCCAGATCAGCTTGGGCTTGGCCTTCATGGACTTGAGCGTCTTAATCATCAAAAGGGCGTCGGAGGTGTAGGAGGCGAACAGCATGGCCCCGGGCTTGGCCGCGATCATCGACTGCACCTCAGAGGACAGGTCCGGGCTCTTGGCGGCGTAGAGGATATTGGCCACCAGATCGAAACCGTACTCCTTGGCGAAGTTCTTGATCTCGATGGAGACGTTGGAGCCCCACTCGGTCTTCTCGCAGGCCGCGGCCAGCTTCTGGATTTCGGCCTTGGGCACCGCCTTCACGCCCTTGACCTTGCCCTTGGTCAGGCCCACCAAAAGCTCGAACAGGTCCTTGGTGAACCACTTGTCGTGCGGGGTGGTGCGCCAGAACCACTTGAAGCCGCGCTTGGTCAGGGTGGGGCTGGTGGAGGTGCCGTTGATCATGGGCACCCCGTAGCGCTCGCACACCGCCGAGACGGTCTTGGTCACCGAGCTGTAGTAGCAGCCCAGGATGCCCACCACCTTCTCGTCCAGGATCAGTTTCTTGGCCAGGTCGGCGCCCAGCTGCGGGTTGCCTTGGTGATCCTTGAAAATCAGCTTGAGCTTGGCTCCGCCCAGGGATTTGATACCCGCGTTTTTGGCCATGGTCATGTCAATGCCGTCCATGGCGCTATTGGCGATCTTGGCGGCCAACTCGGCCCCGGCCCGAAGCTCGCGGCCGGCGGCGGCGGCCGGGCCGGTCAGGGGATAGATCACGCCGATCTTGATCTCCTTGGGGGCCGCCGGAGCCATGGCCGGCATCAAGCAGACGGCCAATACGGCGATGGCAGCAAAAATGGCTACTTTACGCATGTGAATCCTCCCTAGGTATAATTAGCTTTGTTTGCAAAAGTCATTTGCCGACCGAGTTCAAGCGCAGCTGGTCAGAGCCTTCTCGCTCAATTCCTCGGCCTTTAAATCGGTGATAAACATGTGTCCCGGCGCGTGGGTTATGGCAAAGGGCACTTCCGAGGCCACCAGGGCCGCCTGGGGGGTGACCCCGCAGGCCCAAAACATGGGCACCTCGCCCGGCTCCACTGGCACCGCGTCGCCGTAAGTGGGGCTAGACAGGTCCTCGATGCCGATCTCTTCGGGATCGCCGCTGTGCACCGGCCCGCCGTGGGACTCGCCGAAACCCTGGGAGATCAGGCGCGCCTTTTCCACCAGATGCGGGGGCATGGGCCGCATGGACACCACCAGGGGCCCGTGCAGCCGGCCGGCGCTCTGTGCCGACAAACCGCTCCGGTACATGGGTACGTTCAACCCCAGGTCCCGGTGCCTCACGGGCAGTCCCGCCCGGGACAGGGCGTCGTCAAAGCTGAAGCTGCAGCCCACGAAAAAGCTAACCAGGTCATCTTGCCACTCTTCATGGATGTCGGTGGGTTCGCCGGCCAGTTGGCCGTCGCGCCAAACCCGGTAGCGCGGCAGGGTGTCGCGCACATCGGCCCCGGGGGCCAGCACCTTGAGCAGTGGGTCCCCCGGTTCCAGGACCTCTAAAATGGGACAGGCCTGGGAGTTTTTCAGGCCGAACAGCAGAAAGTCAAAGGCCCAGCCCCGGGGCAGAATCACCAGGTTGGCCTGGGCATGACCGGGGCAAAGGGCTGAGGTGTGGGTGTCGATTTCGCCGCGGGCTATGGCGGCTCGAACTTCGGCCGGGCTTTCAAGTACCTGATTATTAGGCAAATTTATCGTCCCAACTCGCCGCACACCAATAGCGCCGGACCTGGCCGCTGCCCAAAAAGCACACACCTCCGGGGCAGGCGGCGGCGTTTTTTTGCAAACATGGATGGCCTATTATATGAAAAGGAGGCTCCCATTGCCAGCCCGAACACCAGGGTTTCCCGCCGGCGCGCCGGAAAAGTTGCCCGGCCGGGGCAGCCGGGCTAAACTGGGCGGCAGACCACATGATGAAAGGACCTGCCATGCATATCGACTTAAACTGCGACATGGGCGAGAGTTTTGGCAGCTACTGCCTGGGCTGCGACGAGGAGGTGATCAAGTACATCACCAGCGCCAACTTGGCCTGCGGCTTTCATGCCTCCGATCCCCTGACCATGGAGCAGACCACCCGGCTATGCCTTGACAACCAGGTGGCGGTGGGCGCCCACCCCGGCTACCCCGACCTGCGCGGCTTTGGCCGGCGCAACCTGGACGCCGGACCCGATGAAGTGCGCAGCGACGTGATCTATCAGATCGGCGCCCTGGCCGGCATCGCCCGGGCCGCCGGAATCCAACTGCAGCATGTCAAGCCCCACGGCGCCCTGTACAACACCGCCGCAGTCAACCCTACCACGGCCCGGGCGGTGGCCCAGGCGGTGGCTGACTATGACCCCGGCCTGATCCTGGTCACCCTGGCCGGGCCGGGGGGCACCGCCTTCCGCCAGGTTGCCCGGGAAATGGGGCTCAAGGTGGCCAGCGAGGCCTTTGCCGACCGGGCCTACACCGCCGAGGGCCGTCTGGTGCCCCGGGGCACTCAGGGCGCGGTGCTGCACGAGCCGGAGTTGGTGGCCCAGCGTTGTGTGAAGATGGCCAGCGAAGGCGTGGTGGAGACCGTGGACGGCGGCCTGGTGGAACTCCAGGCCCAGACCATTTGCGTGCACGGCGACACCCCCACCGCGGTGGAACTGGTAAAAGAAGTGGGACAGGCGCTCTTCAGCAGCGGAGTGGAGCTCAAGCCCATGGGCCAGTTCCTCTAGACATGAGTCAGGGAAGTTTCCCCCAATTCAAACCCCAGGGCGAGGCCGCGCTCCTGCTCTATCTGGGCTCGGGCGTGGACCGGGGCCTCAACGCCCGGGTCCGGGCCCTGACCGCCCGTTTGCAGGAAAACCTCGCCCCCGGGGTGCGCGAGGTGCTGGCCGCCTACACCTGCCTGCAAGTGCAGTTCAACCCCTTGCTCACAGACCACACCGCAATCCAGGCCTGGGTGGAGGAAAACCTGGCCAAGCCCCTGAACCGTGAATCTGGCCAGGGCCGCCTGGTAGAGATCCCCATGGTCTACGGCGGTGAGTACGGCCCGGACCTGGAATTCGTAGCCCAACACACCGGCCTCAGCACCACAGAGGTGATCCGGCGCCACGGCGCGGTGGAGCACCCCTGTTATCTGGTGGGCTTCACCCCCGGCTTCCCCTATCTGGGCGGCCTGGACCCGGCCCTGTCCGTGCCCCGCCTGGACAGCCCGCGCAGCGACCTGCCCCCGGGCTCGGTGGGCATCGCCGGCAGCCAGGCCGGACTCTATCCCCTGGGCGGTCCCGGCGGCTGGCAGGTGCTGGGCCGCACCCCGCTGTTGGTCTACGACCCCCGGCGCGACCCAGCCACCCTGATCCAGGCCGGCGACCGGGTGCGCTTCAAGGCCATTGACGAGGCGGGATTCCCGCCTCCCCCTCCCCTGGCCTCGTCCTGGGAGCCCGGCGGCGTTGAAGTGATGGAGGTGGTCAACCCCGGGCTTATGAGCAGCGTGCAGGACGCCGGCCGCTGGGGCCACCAGCACCAGGGGGTGCCGGTTTCGGGCGCCTTGGACCAACAGAGCCTGGCCCTGGCCAATTACCTGGTGGGCAACCCGCCGCAGGCCGCCACCCTGGAGATTACCCTGTTGGGGCCCAAACTCAAGGTACTCAGCCCCACAGTTGTGGCGGTGTGCGGGGCTGACCTGGGGTTTACCATTGATAAACAACCAGCCCCTATTTCCAGCGCCCTGAGCCTGCAGTCGGGGCAGGTGGTGGCCTTCAACGGCCCTAAGACCGGCGCCCGGGCCATTCTGGCCCTGGCCGGTGGCCTGGCCTCTGCAGAGCTTCTGGGCAGCCGCTCCACTTACGTGTTGGGCCGGCTGGGGGCGCCCCTGAGAAAGGGCGACATCCTGCGGACGGCGCCCGGCCCTCTGCCCCCGGCTGGAACCAGCGCCCCACCGGTGGAGCTGCCCGGCGAAGTTATCACCTTGCGTGTGGTGCCCGGGCCCAATCTGGAGTTTTTCTCTCCCAAGGGCATAGAGAGCTTTTATGGTGAAGGCTGGCGGCTTTCCTCCAAGGCAGACCGCCGGGGCGCCCGTCTGGAGGGCTCCCGGGTGGAGCTCAACCCGGCCATGCCCGACTCTATCGTCAGCGAACCCAACACCCCGGGGGTGGTGCAGGTTCCGCCCGGGGGCGAGCCCCTGATCATGCTGCGCGAACAGACCGTGGGCGGCTACGCCAAGATCGCCACTGTGATCGGTCCGGACCTGGACCTCTTGGCCCGGGCCCAGGCCGGCCAGACCTTGCGCTTTGAAGCAATATCCCCCGGGCAGGCCCTGCTTGCCGCCCGGGAGGCTGCAAGCGGAGTGGCGGGGTGAAGCCCGGCGACCGCGTCCAGGTGAAGGGCCCGGTCTGGCTGTTGGCCGGCCGTCAGCGGGGCCGCTTCCCCTTTTGCCACGCGGTGTTGATCAAGGACCAAGGCGTTACCGCCCTGGTGGACCCCGGCTGCGGCCTGGAGGTATTAGAACCCTTGGCCGCCGGCGGCGAGGTGGACCTGGTGCTCAACAGCCACACCCACCCGGACCACAGCGCAGGCAACCATCTTTTCACTGGCTGCGACCTTCTGGTGCCCCAGCAGGCCTTCGAGGAGGCGGGACGCAAGGACCTGTTGTCCCGGCGCCTGACCACCACGCCAACCGCGGCCAAGGTCTGGCATGAATTCGTGACAAAGGAGATTGGGTACCGGGAGCACCGCCCCACGGCCAGCTTCGCCCCGGATGAAGAGATCAAGGTCGGCGGCACCGTTATCCAGGTGATGCACACCCCGGGCCACACCAAGGACCACTGTTGCCTGTATCTGCCCCAACACGGCGTGCTGTTGAGCGCGGACATCGACCTCACCGCCTTTGGGCCCTATTACGGGCACCGGGAGTCCGACCTGAATGCTCTGCGCGACTCGGTGGCCCGGATCAGGGAACTGAATCCGGACATAATGGTATCCGCCCACCGCCGGCCCGTATACCAGGACATCCCCTAGGCCCTGGACGACTTCATAAAGCCGCTAAAGGTGCGCGAACGGGCCCTGTTGGAGTTGTTGGCCAGTGAACGCAGCCTGGCCCAACTGGTGGAGGCTTCACCCATCTACGGCGGCCGGCCCTATTACCCGGAGCTTTTGGCCGATTGGGAAGAGCAGATGATCCTGAAGCATCTGGAGGAGCTTGAGAGGCAGGGGCGGATCATCCCAACCGGGAATGGCTTTTTGGCCGTTTGATC
>JANQFN010000426.1 GCA_028277825.1 Desulfarculaceae bacterium | reverse complement strand
GACAGGCGATAACCGCCGGAATCGGCTTGGAGCACATACCCTCCGTCGCGCAGGGTGTTCAAAAAGCGGTGAGCGCTGGCCCGGTTGAGGCCCAGCCTCTGGGCGGTCTGGCTGACCGTGAGCTCACCCTCCTCGGCCAACAGCTCAATCACTTTGAGCCCGCGCAGCAGGGTGGATACCTGATAGTAGGGCTTGGTTTGGTTGGTATTAGCGGCCATTTCTCAACCGGTAATGTTCATTATATGTGACAGCGTCACATATATATTAACACGAAACCGGTCATGTCAAAATCATTATTTGCGGGTCGTTGGGCAAGGCCTTTAATCCCCATACGGGGGTTCATTCACCGCGGTTTGCCGCACTATAAAGCTGAATTTTTCCTTTTGACACCCCGCTGTTTGCGGCGGGGTTGTTCATGTTGGTGGGCCGCGTTGAATATTCCCAGCGGGGGGTGCAAATATTGGAGCCATCAAGACGGTTGTGCGGGCGCGGTAATACCATTACCGGGAAGTTATGGAAAGTTTTCTGCCCAACTTGATCGAGGCTGGCAAGTTCTTCGCCTTCACCATGGTGGAGATGCTGATCCTGTTCGTGGGCATCAGCTTCCTGGTGGGGGTCTTGAACGAGTTCATCACCCCGGCCAAGGTGGAGCGCTGGCTCTCCTCGCGCCACGGCCGGGGCTATTTCATCGGCGCCGGTCTGGGGGCGCTCACCCCCTTTTGCAGCTGCTCCACCATACCCATCATGCTGGGCCTGATGAAGGCCCGGGCCGGCTTCGGGCCCACCATGTCCTTTCTGGTGGCCTCGCCCCTGTTGAATCCGGTGATCATCGCCCTGTTCGTCACCGCCATCGGCCCCTGGCGGGCGGCGTTTTACGCGGCCATGGCTCTGGCCATGGCCATGGGCACTGGCCTGGTGCTGGAAAAGCTGGGTTTCGCGCGCCAGGTGCGCCCCGAGGCGCTGTCCGGACAGGTGGAGGCGGGCTGCGGCTGCGCCGCCGAACCGGCTCCGGCCCAGGAGGCCTGCTGCCCCACCGGGCCGGCCCCATTGCAAACCGCCCCCTTGCAGACCGCACCTCTGCAGGCCGCCCCCCAGGGCCTGGACAGCCTGCAGGCCGCCCCGGCCGCGGCCTGTTGCGCCTCGGGCGAGGCCACGGCGCTTCCCGAGAGCCGCTGGCTGCGCATCTTCAAGGAGGCGGTGAGCCAGTTCAAGACCTTTTTGCCCTACGTGGCCCTGGGCGTGGCCGTCGGCGCGCTGGCCCACGGCTTCGTACCCGCTGACTTCGTGGCCCGCTGGGCCGGGCCGGACAATCCCCTGGCGGTGCCCGCCGCCGCCCTGATCGGGGTGCCGCTGTACGTGCGCGCCTCCACCATGATCCCCATCGCCATGTCGCTTATGGCCAAGGGCCTGAGCCTGGGCACCATGATGGCCCTGGTGATCGGCGGGGCCGGGGCCAGCCTGCCCGAGGTGATCATGCTCAAGGGCATCTTCCGGTTGCCCCTGTTGGCCGCCTTCCTGCTGGCCATCTTCTCCATGGCGGTCATCGCCGGTTTCATCTTCAACCTGCTGGGCTAGTTTTGTCTCAACCGGTAGAAGCGCCAAAAAAAGTTGTCGATGTCCAGGATCTCGATGCCCTTGAAGCCGGCCTCTTGGGCATAGCGCTCCAGGGTGGCCGGACGCATCACGGTGCCGGTCATGGCCGAGGGGGTGTCGGCCATGCCCGCCGGCAGACAGGCCAAGACGCTCCAGCCGTACATTATGCGCTCCACCTCGTCGCCCTGATCGCTGAAGGCCTCAGCCACCCGCATATCCGCCACCAGGACGAAGCCGTCGTCCTTGATCAGCTTCAACATGGCCTTTAACACTGCCACCGGGTCGGAGAGGTCGTGGATGCACTCTATGGCGACGACCAAGTCATAGTCCCCGGCCAGGCTGGCATCGCCGGCGTCGCGCACCTGGAAGTTCAGCCGGTCGCTCAGCCCGGCCTGGCGGGCGTTTTCCCGCGCCATCTCTACTGAGGGCGCGTCCAGGTCGAAGCCGTCCACGCTCAGTTTGGGGTAGGCCCCGGCCATGGCCACCGAGGACCAGCCCGCTCCGCAACCGATGTCAGCCACCCGGGCCGGGGGGTCAGCCATGAGCCGGGTGTGCAAATCTTTGAGCGACGGCAGCCAGATATTGCCCAACTCCCCCAACAGCGTGGCCCGGTTGATGTCGGCCTGGGCCTGGCGGAAATCCTGCCCGTAGCTTTCATAAGGCACCCCGCTTCCGCTCTGGAAGGCGGCGAGCAGTTCCTCCAGGGGAATGGTGGCGGCCACCAACTGCCTGACCAGGGGAGTGAGATAGTCCAGGCTGTCGATGTCGGTGAGCACCTCAGTATGACCCGGGGGCAACCGAAAGCGGCGCTGTTCTGGGGCCGCCGAGGCATCTTCCACCTCCAGGATGCCGGCCATGGTCTGCTGTTCCAGCCATTCGCGCCCATAGCGCTCATGCACGCCGCAGACGGCGGCCAGTTGGCCCGGCGTCAGCCAATCACCCTGGGCTAGGGGGTCATAAAGACCCAGGCGGGCGCCGATATATATGGTGAAGACCTCAAAGGCGCCCAGGGCGGATCCCAGGACCTTGTTCAGGAAAGCCTCCTTTTGCCGGGCTACAGATTCATCCCTTGAATTGTCGCGCTTCACGCTCAACTCCTTGCGCTGCGGGTGGAACATGAAAACAGCTTGCGAATCAACACCTTGAAGTCCGTGGCCCCATGGGTGGCAATAGGGCCCGGACACACAAAAAGCCATGGGAATAATAGTGTTTAAATGCCAATTTACCATTTGCCACCGCAAAAAATCAGGGCAAAACTAGTCTTTGGTCGGGTATGATGGACCTGCACTTGGTTGACTGGGCACATATTTGCACTATCATTAGGTATTTCCAACGGGACGGCCGGCCGCACCAGCAATGCGGCGCTGCACTCGTTGGCGTCAAGTGATTCGGGCTGGAGCGGAGGAAGGGAGACATGGCCAAGAAAATTCTGGTGATTGAGGACGAGCGCCACGTGAGCGACTATCTGGTGAGCATTTTCCAGGACCAGGGGTATGAGACCGTCACCGCGGCCAGCAGTGATGAGGGCCTGGAAATGGCCCGCAGCGAAGGCCCGGACCTGATCACTCTGGACCTGCAGATGCCCGAGGAGCACGGCACCAGATTCTATCAGAGCTTCCGCAAGGAAGAGGACCTCAAAGACATCCCCATTGTGGTGGTCAGCGGGCAGTACTCGCCCCACCGCTCCATCAACCCGGACCGGGTGGTGGCCATCGTCAGCAAGCCCTTTGAGCCCGCCCAGTTGGTGGAGATCGTCCAGGGGGCTATCGGACCCGCCTGATCGCGGGGGCTTATTGGACCAATTCAGACGGGCTTGAACGTCAAACATGGGCGACAAGGTATTATTGTTGGTGGACGATAAGGCGCTGAGCGCCGAGTTGGGCCGGCACCTGACCCAATGGGGCCACAATCCCCTGACCGCCGCCGAAATCGAAGAGGCCTTTGACCTGGCTTTTCGCCACAAACCGCCCCTGTCGGTGATCGATGACGGCGTGGGCGGCGGCAAGGGCCTGGATGTATTAGACCGTTTCAAAGCCGAGCACCCCTGGACCGAGGCCATCTTCCTGGTGGAGCCGCCCGACATAGAGCGCGGCGCCCGGGGCCTGGAATACGGGGCCTCGGATTTTTTGATCAAGCCGGTGAGCCAGGTGCGCTTCGCCATCGCTCTCAAGCGGGCCCAGGAGCGCCTGGCCACCCGCAAAAAGCTGGCCTATCTGTCGGGCCTGATGCCCGAAGAGGGCCAGGCGCCGGCCCTGGCCCCCCTGGCGCCGCCGGCGGGCAACACGGTGCGCGAATCCCAGCTCTATGACACCCTGCAGCACTATCAGCAGCTCTTTGACGAGGTGCCCTGCTACATCTCGGTGCTGGACGAGGAGTTCAAGATCACCGCGGTGAACCGCCGCTTCAAGGAGGAGTTCGGCGACCTGGAGGGCGAGGTCTGCTTCGAGGTCTACAAAGGCCGTTGCGAGGGTTGCCCGGACTGCCCGGTGGCCGAGACCTTCCGCGACGGCCAGTCCCACCAGTACGAGCAGGTGCTCACCTCGGCAAGCGGCGAGAACTACAACGTGCTCACCTGGACCGCGCCCCTCAGGGACGCCAAGGGCGAGATCAGCCAGGTGATGGAGATGTCCACCGACATCACCCAGATCCGCACCCTGCAGGATCACCTGTCGTCCCTGGGCATGGTGATCGGCTCCATCTCCCACGGGGTAAAGGGCCTTCTCACCGCCTTGGACGGCGGCATGTACAACATGCGCATGGGCCTGGATAACAAAGACATCGAGCGCGCCAGGAAGGGTTTCGAGGTGGCCGAACTGATGGTGGGGCGCATCCGGCGCACTGTCTTGGACATTTTGTTCTACGCCAAGGACCGCGCCCTGGACTTGGAAAAGGTGGACGTGGCCGACTTCGCCCGCCAGGTGGCGGTGAACGGCGAATACGCCGCGCGCAAATACGGCCTGGAGTTCGAACTCAAGCTGGCTGATGACCTGGGTCAGTTTGAAGTGGACCCCAACGCGCTCAACCCGGCCATCATCAACATCCTGGAAAACGCGGTGGAGGCCTGCCTGGCCGACGAGACCAAGAACTACCACAAGATCAGCTTCGGGGTGACCCGGGAGGACGACGTCATCGTCCTGGACGTGGAAGACAACGGCCAGGGCATGGACGAGTCCATCAAGGAGAACATGTTCACCCTGTTCTTCACCTCCAAGGGTTCGGGCGGCACCGGCCTGGGCCTGTTCATCGCCAACGACACCGTGCAGCAGCACGGCGGCACCATCACGGTGGATTCCGAACCGGGACAGGGTTCCCACTTCCACATCCGCATTCCCGAATACCCCATGGCCCTGCCCTGGCAGCGCGAACCCCAGTTCAGCCGCGACCAATAGGGCCGCCGGCCGGCTGACCAACCCAATACTTAAAGATTAAGAGGCAGGAAAGGGAAGAACGAGGGTCTGTGTCCCCGCAAACCTGACCCTGCGAATACATTTCCATGGTGGCGTTATGAGGGGTGAGGGGAAGACGCCAGGCAATGCCACCGGCCAGGTCCCCTCCCCAGTTTCCCGCCAGACGGGCGGGAGGTGATGAGCACCAGTGCATGTGGGGCGGCCCCATTGCCAGCAAGCAACCTTTTTCCCTACAAACTTCTTTTGCGTCTTTGGCTTCTATCGGGCCGAGATAACCAACGCAAAGCACCCGGAAAAGCCGGTCTCCACCTTGGAAGCGCCCCGCCCACCGTGCTAGCCTCAAAAGGTCCCCGTTATTCAGCCAAGGAGACAACCATGCCCGCCGACCACCGGGCCCAAAAGACCGAGGCCCAGGCCCTTTCCCTGTCCATGTACGCCTACCTGTTCATGGCTGCCCTGGGGGTGGGTTTCGCCTTCATAACCTATTCCGAGGCGGTCTTGTTGGACGGCATATTTTCGGGAGTGGCCTTTTTGATGGCCATTCTGGTCCGGCGGGTGGCGGTTTTGGTGGAGCTTCCCGGTTCGGATACCTTTCACTTCGGCTATGCTCACTTCGAGCCCCTGTTGAACACGGTGCGCGGCCTGTTGATCCTGGTGCTCTGCGCCCTGGCCCTGTTTTCGGCCATCAGCGCCCTGATGCACGGCGGCCGCGAACTGGCCGCGGGCTGGGCGGTGGTCTACGCCGGGGTGGCGGCGGCGGGCTGCATCTTCATGGCCATCAACCAGCGCCGCCTGTCCAAAAAAGTGGCCTCGCCGCTTCTGAAAGTGGACGCCCGGGACTGGATGGTGGACGGGGTGCTCAGTCTGGCGGTGGGGGCCGCCTTTCTGGCCGCCTTTTTGATGGAGGGCACCGCCTGGGGCCAGGCGGCGCTGCCCTACGTGGACCCGGCGCTGGTCTGCGTCCTGGTGCTGGTGATGATCCGCATGCCTATCAAGACCCTGCGCGAGAACCTGGGGCAGGTGCTGCAGGTGGCTCCGGAGCCGGAGGTGCAAAAAGAGGTGCAGGCGCGCTTTGACCAGGCGGTGGCGGACCTACCCACCCGGGCCACCTATGTGCGCATGGTGCAGGTGGGACGCTTCTTTTATATCTTGGCCCATTTAGTGGTGAGGCCCGACTTCCAAAGGCCTATGGCCGAACTGGACGATATGCGCTGCCAGGTGGTCAATGCCCTAAAACCCCTGTATCCCCGCACCGTGGTGGACGCGGTGTTCACCTCGGAAGAGGCCTGGGCCACCGGCCAGGGTGAGCAGGACTGCCAAGAGGTATCAGGCAGGGACCCATCGGCATAATTATTAATCGATATTTCTAGAAATATAGTTGACAATCGCCGCCGACGCAGGTACCTTGTAGCCATGGAACTTGAACTGATCGCTAAAAGACTGTCCGAGCTTGGCCATCCGGTGCGCCTGAAGGCCTTCCGCCTACTGGTGCAGGCCGGGCCGGAGGGCCTGCCGGTCAAGGACATCCAGGCCCATCTGGACATCCCCCAGTCCACCCTGTCCCATCACCTGTCCCACCTGGTCTCCGCCGGCCTGATCAGCCAGACCCGGCAGGGGCGCATGCTCATCTGCCGGGCCGACTACGAGGCCATTACGCAGGTGCTGAACTTTTTGACCGAGGACTGCTGCGCCGGGGTGAGCGAGATCAAGGCCGGCTGAGGCAAAATTTTTTTAGGAGTAATGTTCGATAATTCTAGTTTATTAGAGCTTTGATAAAGGCCAGGCAAGGAGGACAACATGACCGACAGCAGCGACAGAGAGATCAAGGCGGCGGTGATGGAGAAGTACCGCCAGGCGGCGCTGGGCGGCGGGCCGGAGTCGGCCTGTTGCAGCACCAGTTGCTGCGGAGGCGCCGCGGATACCGCCCAGCCCCAGCAGATATCCTCGGCCCTGGGCTACTCACAAGACGAGTTGCAGGCCGTGCCGGATGGAGCCAACCTGGGTCTGGGCTGCGGCAATCCCCAGGCCATCGCCGAGCTTAAGCCGGGCGAGCGGGTGCTGGATCTGGGCAGCGGCGGTGGTTTTGACTGCTTCTTGGCCGGCCGCCAGGTGGGACCCGAGGGCCAGGTGATCGGGGTGGACATGACCCCGGAGATGATCGCCCGGGCCCGGGAGAACGCCGAAAAGGTGGAGGCCCAAAACGTATCCTTCCGCCTGGGGGAGATCGAGCACCTGCCAATGGCCGACGCCGCGGTGGACGTGATCATCTCCAACTGCGTGATCAACCTGGCCGCGGACAAGCGGCCGGTGTACTCCGAGGCCTTTCGGGTGCTGGCCCCGGGGGGGCGTCTGGCCATCTCCGATGTGGTTGCTTTCAAGCCCATGCCCGCCGAGATGAAAAACGACCTGGAGCTTTGGGCGGGCTGCGCCGCCGGGGCCTCCCTGGACACCGAACTGCATGCGCTTTTGACTGAGATCGGCTTTGAGGACGTGAATATCGATCTGAACCCGGCCAGCGCCGGCTTCATCAAGAAGTGGATGCCCGACAGTGGCCTGGAGAACTACATCGCCTCGGCGGCGATCACCGGGGTGAAGCCATCATGATTAATTAGTTTTATGAGTCCCCAATTCAGTCTTCTACCATTCTTCACAAGTTACTGTGGGGTCAACTCGGAAAAGAGGCATATGGCTTTTGACGTTCGAAGTGATTGACTTACGATGAGCCGCAACATAAACACTTCCAGGTACGCGACACAACAATACTCTTTGAAAAAGTTCACCTATTTTTTTCTTTCTGGGATCCCATGGTTCCTGGTCACACGTGTAAACAATATCAATGAGTTTTGATTTGTTAGTGGTGTAAAGATCAGGTAAAGAAATTTCAGATAAATAAAACCAATCTGGCAAATTAGATGTCATGAATTCAATTTCTTGTTGAGTAAATTGATACCCTTCATAGTCCCTATCATCAGACAAGTTATTTACAAATGTATCCTTATCTATTAATGCAGTTCTTACCACCCAAGGTTCACCGTTTCGGTAAGATTGACATATTTTTTTTGCCCAATATTCCCGACTAGTAGACAGAGCTTTGTTTGGTTGGACAAGGTATTCTACAAATAATACACTTGCCCATTCAGCTTCTCTGCTACTAGCTTTGATATCGAAATCAGATGGCAAAATACTAATTAGATGGTATGCTCGGAAATGAGGATCTAAGCGAGGCAATGTTGCACGACGTAGCGAGTCAACCGGTAAGCAGTAGTAAGGGCCAAAATTGTCATCATGTATGATGAAGTGATCTACCCAGGAAGCAGCCGGTACGTGCTTTTCAATTGTATTCAATCCAAATAATTGGCTTTCCGTCATTCTGTATAGTTGGCCTTTGTACTGAAATTCTGCTTCAGGCCGCCACATGTCAGAATTCAAAGTGTGTCCAACAACAGGTACAACATGCATATCGTTTGCCGTAGAAAAAGCTAGTAATGATGGAAACTTACTTTCAACTGATCGATGTGTGTATTGGGCATAATCCCAAGTAGGGTATGCAAAAAAATTCCATTGCTTACATTTAAGATTAAACGAGGTTATCACTTTAACTACTTCGTCTACGCTGAGACCCCAGCTACGCTTGTATCTTTTTTCGCTTTTGTTTGGAGATAGGTTTAAAATTTCGTTTATTTTACTGGTAGTAAGGTCCATTCCGTCACGGTTATTCAAAATCATTCTTAGCCCTGCATGAGCGCAAACGGACGTTTTACTATTTTGTTGGCAAAAAAAAGTTCCTTTGATATTAAATGTTCTTTCCTCTCCGTCTCTCAACCCACACGAGCATTCATAAGTTCTGTTCACATGGTAGTAATTATTTAGCAAATAAGTAATACTTCCTGCGCATTCTCCATTAGCAATTGGTTTTCGCGGTAGAGATACAAAAGCCTTAAAAACGTAAGGATGCCACGGGTGATTGTCTACGGTTAAGTCTCTAAATTGTGTCAGAATAATTGAGGCAAGAAATGATTTATCCTCAATGTCGGGAATATTTCTTTCATTTAAGTGATCACTACAAATGAAGGTTAGCCTAGTAGCTTCAAAACTAACATCTTCCTCAAAAAAACTATCAAGACCTTCTTTTTCTTTTGCTAAGTCATTTATATCATTGACTTCTAAGCCTTCTTTGATTACATGTGTGCACCCCATTTTTCTGAACAATGAGCATAATCTATGTAACGGACGATCCCAATTTGTTCTAGGTTCATTAATAAGGTTGTCGATAAATTGAAAAAAAGAACTTGGTTGCTTTGTTTCGATTATGTCATAGGAAGTAGGCATTGCTCCCCCGAAAAAAAGCTGGCATCTGTTGATGCCAGCTAGCAGATATAAATGATTGTGCTATCCTACGGTTTTAAAAATAGGACCTCCAAGGGAAAAACTAATTTGTTCCGACCCTCTTTCAAATTCCAGGGCCTGTTCGAACAAGCGCCGGTCCTCTGGCTCCAAATCAGATGTTGAACTGATCAATTCTTGGATGGAACTTGTCAAACGATCGGCTTCCCCGGCCGATCCCTCAGGTGAGCCCTGAGAAGGCCTATTACCGTTTGGCATAAATCCCCCTTTTCAATTAGGCCGTACGTTACCACGCACTGCCACTCGTTTATGTGGTTTAGTGCCGCCCCGTTTCGGTTTGCTCAAATGCGCCACCAACTGGGTAAGCTGTTACGTTTTGGTTGCCTTAAATCCTCACTTGTAAAAATTTATACAGGTTAATTTAATTAACTGTCAAGGTTTTTTCTAGTGATATAGCTCAATTAAGTATAGCCGGCTTGCGTTCGGCACTGGTCGAGTACCAATTCCTACTTTTACTTGCGTAAAAACTTGACCATCATCAGGATGTGCTCAGCCACGAAACGCCCCAGGTTGCCGGTGCTGTAGCAGGCCATCTCCACCGCTCCGCCGGGCCTGAGCAGGAAGCCGGCGGTGTGCAGGTATTTCTTTTCCGGCTCGTAGAAGGCTCCGGTGGCCCGGCTCACCACCTCGGCCTCCAGGCCATAGCCAAAAGGGAAGCTGACCCGGTGTTTTTTGGCCATCTTCTTGGCCTTTTTCTCCGGGTCCACCGAGGCGGCGATCAGGCCTATGTTCTGGGCCTGGAAGCGGGACCAGGCCTCCTGGTATTCAGCCACCTGCTGATTACAAAACACTCACCACTGGCCCCGGAGGATCAGAATCACCCCATAGTCCTTGGCCAGAAACTCCGGCAGGAGCAGGCTGCCGCCGCCCAGCCGGTGCACCTTGATTTCGGGAAACATGTCCCCCTGGTCCAGGGGCCGGCTCGCCAGATTGGCCATGTGGTTCCTCCTTGCAGAGCGGTTAAGGGTTACAAGTGATGGGCCTCGCCCAAGAGCAGGCGCACCAGGGCGGTGATTACAAAGCCCAGGGCCATCATGGCAAAACCCTTCTTGGTGCGGCAATCGGCGATGAGCGGGGTGTGCTCCAGTTCGTGCAGAGTGCTCATGTACAAAAAGGTGCCCGCGGCCAGGGAGAGGATGCCTCCCTTGACCAGGAGCATGGCCTGGCCGCTGAGGTAGTGATGCACGTCCTCGCCCACTACAATGCCCAGGGGGGTGGCGCAGGCGAACAGGCAATACGCCGCGATGGTCTGGCCCCGGCTCAGGGTGGAACGGGCCATTTTCAGGGCCAGGGCGAAGCCGGCGGTGGACTTGTGGGCCAGGATGGCCACCAGAATCATGATCGCCGCCGCCCCGTGGCTGATGCCCACCGCGGCGCCTAGAAAGAAAGAGGGGATGGCGATCATCAGGGTCATGATCAGGGGAAAGGCCGGCGAGGAAAGCTCCGTCTGATCCGAAGCTCCGTTTCCCCTAAGCCGGGCGCCGGCCTGCTCCAGGGACAACAGGGCCAGGAAAATCAAAATGGCCAGCAGGGAGGCCAGGGGGTAATCGACTTGCGGAAACGCTCTAGCCAGCAAGTGGCTGGCCGAGGGCAGCATGATGGTGAGGCTCAGGGCCAGAAAAACTCCGGCGGCGAACGCCTGCCCCCGGGGAAAGCCCCGGGCCCGGCGGGCCCGCTCGGGGTGGAAGAGAGGCAGATAGCCGCCGATGAAGGTGGCCGCCAGGATGCTGATGATGGCTAATAGATCGAAAATAGTCAAACAGAGTTCCTAGCGCCGGAGAATCATGGGGCCCAGGGGGCGACCACCCAAAAGGTGCAGGTGCAGGTGCTCGATCTCTTGGCCGCCGTGAGCGCCGGAGTTGATGATCAGGCGGTAGCCGTCATCAGCCACCCCCTCTTGCCGGGCCAGGCCCTGGGCCACCAGCAGCATGTGCCCGGCCAGGGTCTCGTCGCTCCGTTCCAGGTCCTCCACCCCGCCGATGGTCTTGTTGGGCACGATGAGGATGTGCACCGGGGCCGCCGGCTGCACGTCGCGGAAGGCGGTGACTTGATCGTCCTTGTAGACGACGTCGGCCGGGATCTCGCCGCTCACGATCTTGGCAAAGATGTTGGGCATGCCTCTCCTCCTGCCAGGGCCGCGTTTGACATATAATAACAGTATAAGTGATGTCAACGGCGCATGGGGCGCAGAAGCGCGGCCCGGGAGGATGGGGATGAAACAGCCGGCAAAAAGCCTAGACGCGGTTTATGCAGCGGCGTTTTTATTGTTCCTGGCCGGTTGCGGCCAGGTGTACTTGGACCCCGGGCCCAATCCCGCTCAGGTCAGGGTGGAACTGAAGGCCCAGGTGCCGGCCAGCTATCTGCGCACCCCCAACGAATGGGTCTATTGGGACTGGGGGCTGTACCTGGTGGTGCCCTCGGGCCCCTTGCCTCTGTTGAAACCGGTGCAGCCTCAAAAATTCAAGGTGATCGCCAACGTCAACCCCCTGGTGCGCGACACCGTCTTTTTGGCCCCGCCGGGCCGGCACACTTTCCGCCTGATAGTCTCCGGCTATGCCTTGCGCTGGGGTGGTGAGGGCATGGTGCCGGTGAGCCTCTTGAATTACTCTCAGGATTTCGCGCTCAACCTGCCTCCCGGCGGCAGCCACAGCATCAATAAAACCCTGGGTGCGGCGCGCTGAACCGCCTAACGGGGCCCTGGAAAAACCGCCCAGATTTATGCTAAATTACATCAACGGCGTGGTCCGCCCCGGCGTCAGCTAGTCGCAACGGGTGAAACCCCACTTTGGCCCGGCGGTTAGTGGGGGAATCTACCTGCTTTCTCCAGCCCCCGCTTAACCCAACCAGACTGTTGGACGGATCAACCCGCCGGTATTTGCCGGCGGTATTTGCAAAAGACTGAGGAGGCCCCATGTCCTCGAAGCTGTGCCGCTTATCACCTGAGTCAAAATCAACGCATTTGATCATAAGGGCGGGACTGTTTCTTTTGCTCTACGCCCTGTGGCTGGGCCTAATGCCCCAGGTTGCCTTGGCTGAAAGGACGCCGGCCGACCTGGAGGACCCGGAGATTCAGGCCAAGGTCAAAAGGCTCTACACCCAGGCCCGCTTTGAAATCCTGGATGAGGAGTACGATAAGGCCCTGGAGACCATCAACCGGTGTTTGCTCCTCTCCCCCCATTCCCGGGATGCCATATGTCTTAAAGGGGCCATCTTGGAGGAGACGGGGCACCGTAGCGATGCCATTGTCCTCTACAAAAACCTGCTGGCCAAAGACCCCAAAGCTTACGGTTACCTGCACTTCGAGTTAGGTTATCTATACATCAACAACGCCGATGAGCACGACAACGCCGAGGATTACGAGAAGGCACTGGCCCAGTTCAAAATCGCCGAGAAACTGGACCCTAAGCGGGCCATCCGCGAACAGGCCCAGCTTTTAATGCGCATCGAACGCTATGACCAGGCGCGGGCCCTGTTGAAGCGGCTGCCCCAGGACGACCCCAACGTGACCTACCTGGAGGCCCAGTCGCTTTTCTATGAAAAGAAGTACAAGGAGGCCCGCAAGCTGATCGCCGAGGCCCTGGCCAAGAACCCCGACAAACACTTAGCCAGGGATTTAAAGGGGCTTTTCGCCCAGGTGAAGGCAGCCGAGGAGGCGGCCCGGCCCTGGCGGCTTTGGTTGACCCTGATCGCCGGCTACAACGACAACGTATTCCGTGATCCCCTGACCGACAACCCGGCCCTGCAGCAGCCGCGCGAAGAGGGCGACTTCTTTTGGATGGCCCGGGCGGTCTACCTGCACCGATTGGCCGAGGGCAAAAAGTGGGCCCTGTTCGCCACCGCCGGTTTCTTGAACATGAGCTACTTCACTTTGAACGAGAGCGATTTCTCCGATCTCAACGGCAGTATTTATTGGCGCTACCGGGGGAAAAACTGGATGCTTCGGATTCCTTTCCAGTACGCTTATTTCTTCTCCGGCTCCAGCCATAAGTCTACCTTGCAGCAGTTCACCCTGTTCCCCTCGTTCACCTGGCAGATGGCCGACAACTTCGCCACCACCTTCTACGGCACCTTGCAACGCAAAACCTATTTCACCGATTCCTCCAACATCACCCGCTGGGCCCTGTTGGTCACCCACTACTATTATTTCGGCGCCATTGAGCGCTATCTGCGCTTTTCCTGGGGCCTGAACCAGGACATCGCCGACGACGGCGCGGCCGGCTTCAATTCCTACCGCCTGACCCTGGGCGGCGGCTGGCCCATCATGAAAAAGCTAGTCTTCGACCTGGGCCTGTCCTACGTCTATTACGACCACAACACTCGCAACGAGTCTTCGCTGATCAACCCCGACGGCACCGTGGGGGTGCCCTGGGACCGTATCGACCACCAGTTCCAGCTGGCCTTCCAACTCTTCTACCGGCCCACGCCGCGCTTCCAACTGGTGTTGGGTTATTTCCTGACCAACAACGATTCCAACGTCTCGGCCAGCGATGGCTTTGACCCCTACAACTTCCGGCAAAACATCCTGCAGTTGATGGCCCTCTGGAGCCTGTAATGGGCGAATCGGCCCGCCACAAGGCCTCACGGACTTTGGTTTCAGCCGCCTGGCTGTTGGCCTTTGCCTGCCTGCTGGCCGTGTTTGCCGCCCCTTTGGAAGCTGGCAAGCTCAATCCGGTGGGCAGCGTGTTCGAGACCGAGGGCCAGGTCAAGGTGCTCAACCCGGGGTTGCAGCGCGATCTGTCCGCCAAAAAAGACATGGAGCTGTTCCAAAGGGACGCGGTGGTCACCGGCGAGGATTCCGGGGCCAAACTGGTCTTGAAGGACGACTCGCTTTTGCGCGTGGGCCCGGAGACCACCTGCAAGCTGGAGAAGTTCTCCCTGGATGAGATGGCCGGCAAGCGC
>JANQFN010000391.1 GCA_028277825.1 Desulfarculaceae bacterium | reverse complement strand
GCACCGCCGCTCTGATCGTATTTCAGGCGTATCAGGCCCAGACGCATATTCAGCCCCTTGCCAACAGGCGATCCGCCGCGGCGATCACCACCGCCGGCTCCAGTTCCTCCAGGCAGCGGCTGACCTTGGAACCGTCGCAGCCCGAGCGGCCGCAGGGGTGCTCCTCGCAGTCGCCCTTCACCACCTCCGCCGGAACCTGCCAAGGGCCCCACATGCTCTCGCCCGAGGGACCGAAGATGGTCAACACCGGCGTGCCCAGGGCGGCGGCCATGTGCATGGGCGCGCTGTCCACCCCAAAGAACATGCGCGCCCGGCCGATGAGTCCGCCCAGGGTGTAGAGGTCCAACTGGCCGCTCAGGTCCAACAAGGGCAGATCCGTGGGCAGGTGCTTTTTGAGCCGGGCCATCCAGTCCAATTCTGTTCTGTCCGGCCCGCTGGTCAACACCAGATTATGGCCCACAGCGGCCAAGTGGGCCATCACCGCAGCTACCCCGGCCGGGGTCCAGGTCTTAAACATCCAGCGCGAAGTGGGGTGCACCAACACAAAGGAGCCGTCCTGCCAACCGGCGTGTGCCAGCAACTGCCCGGCTTTGGCTTCGCCTTCAGACCCAGGATAAAAGCTCAAGCCAGGCGCTTTTGGTTCAAGACCCAGCAGGGAAAGCTGCCCCAAAAAAGTCTCCACCAAATGGTGGTCCACGTCCCACAGCGGGGCCAGGCGATGAAAGGCTTTGGCCCTGAGGTGAGGCTCTTTGGGCTGGAGCCCCACGCGCAGGCGGGCGCCGCTGGCCCAGGCCAGAAAGGCGCCGCGGTCGCCGCCGGACATCTCCAGGGCCAGGTCATAGCGCCCGAAGTGCAGGCGGCGGATCAGGCCCAATTGCCAATTCAGAGAAGCCAGGCGGGAGGTATGCTCCCGCTGGAGCACCAGCACCTGGTTGATCTGGGGGTTATAGCGCACCATGGCCTCGGTGCCCGGGTTTACCACCATGTCGATGGCCAGTTGAGGCCAGGCCTCCTTCAGGGCGGTAACCGCCGGCGTGGTCACCAGGACATCGCCGATGTGCCCCAGTTTGATGATCAGGGCGCGGCGGGGGGCATGGTCGGGGAAGGAACTCACGCCTACCCCTCCAGGGGCTTGGCCTCGTCCACCAGCATGATGGGTATGTCGTCTTTGATCTGGTATTGCAGGCGGCAGCTGTTGCACAGCAGCCAGTTCTCATCCTGGCTGAGCTTAACCGGCTCCTTGCACTGGGGGCAGACCAAAAGCTCCAAAAGGTCCTGGCTGATAGCCATGATCAGACCTCCTTTAAAACCGTTTGCACGGATTTTATCCACTCGATCTCCGCGGCCAAACCCTGGGCCAGGGACACCTGGGGCTCATAGCCCAGCAATTCCCGGGCCCGGCTGGTGTCAGCCTCGGTGTCGCGCACGTCGCCCTTGGCCACCTCCAGGCGCTCCACCTGGGCGGGCTTATCCAGGACCTCCTCCAGCAGGGCGATCACCTGGTTCACGCTCACCCGGGCGCCGCCCCCTATATTGAACACGCCGCCCACCGCCTCCGGGGCCAGGGCGGCGGCCACGGTGGCCTGAACCACATCGGCGACAAAGGTGAAGTCCCGGGACTGGCCGTCTTCCGCATCACTGTCTCTATCGGTAAGTATACGAACGAATTCGTAATAAATCCACGAAAAAATTCGTAGATAGAGCAAGATCTTGGCTGCAGGCAGTGGCGTAAAGA
>JANQFN010000358.1 GCA_028277825.1 Desulfarculaceae bacterium | reverse complement strand
CGCCCCAGATGCGCTGGCTGGGCTTCCAGTTCCCCGGCCCCATGGTCCTGGGCGAGACCTACAAACAATTGAGCGGCATGCCCGCCGCCCAACACGAGACCCTGTGGGACATGCTGGTCAAGGGGGTTGCTCTGAAGACCCGCTGGCTGGAGCAATGGCTGAGCCGTGAGTTCCCCGGAGTGAGCATCATCGCCGACCACCCCGAACCTAGCCTGGTCAGCTTCACCTCGGCCCAGGGCACCGGCTCGCGCGAAAGCGTCATTGCCACGGTGAATGAGGGCTTCGCCGGGGTGGGCGCCATCCGCTGGGCGCACTGCTGCGCTAACATCGACTGGTCGCTGTTGACCGAGGCCCAGGTGGAGGTGATCAACTTCGACGCCTATCAGCACGCCGATAAACTGGCCCTGTACGGGACCCAACTGCAGGAGTTCCTGGAGCGGGGCGGCATGCTGGGTTGGGGTATCGTGCCGGTGCGCGAGGACCTGATCAAAGGCGAGGACGCCGATTCCCTGACCGCTCGCCTGCAAGAGGGATTCGACCTGATGGCAGGGGCCGGCGTGGATGCCGAGTTGATGGCGGAGTCCTCCTGGGTGCTCACATCATGTGAGACCTCGCTTTTGAGCGAAGAGCAGGCAGCGCGGGCCTTTGCCTTGGTGGGGGAGGTGTCAAAGAGGATGCGGGCGGAGTTCGGATTTTGAGCCTGTGGAGGCGGCGAAGATAGGAGGTGGGTAGGGCAAGAAGTTCTTGGTGTAGAGGCGGGGTTTATCCCCGCCCGTCCCTGTTGCCGAAGACCGCCAAGTCTACATCCTTTGCTGGATGCTCCCCACGATGGCAGCTATTGCTGTATGGTCTTTCATTAAATACTCTACTGTGAGCACCGGCCCAATTTAACTCACATCTCTATTGCAGATATGGATCGGGGCGGAAAGGAATATTCACCACATGACCCTCACGGAACTATTGACCAAAGGCAAACAAATCCTGGAAGGCAAGAAGATCGGCTTTTCCATTCAGGCGGTGGAGACCGGCTGGGTCTGGAAGAATAACCGGGCGGTGATGGAGCAATACGCCTTTCGGCAAAAGGCGATAAACGCCCCGGCCCAGGCAGACATATCCTGCGAGTTTCTGGGCGTGCCGCTCAAGGTCCCGGTGGTGATGAGCGCCATGACCATGCCCATCCCGGCCATGGCGGACGACGGGCTGTTGCAGGTGGCCCGGGGCCTGAAAGAGGCCGGCTCTTTGATGTGGACCGGCACCCCCATCCCCAAGGACATAGCCGCCCTTTTGGAGACCGGGGTGCCCCTGGTGGTCAGCGCCAAGCCCTATGCCCAGCGCGAAAAGCTTTTAGCCGAGATAGAGCAGGCCCAGGAACAGGGGGCGGCCATGATCAGCCTGGAGGTCGACGCCGGCCAGGGCACCAAGATCCAGGACCAGCCCATGGCCACGGGCTGCGCGCCTTTGAGCCTGGAGGAACTGAAGCAGATCCGGGGCCTGGTCAAGGGTAAGCTGATCATGAAGGGAGTGCTCAGCGCCCATGACATCGAGCTGTGCCTGCAGGCCGGGGCCGACGCCCTGGTGGCCTCCAACCACGGGGCCCACACCATCGACTATTTGCCCCATCCCTTCCAGGTGGCGGGCGAACTAACTCAGGCGCTGGCCGGGCGGGCGCCGCTGGTCATGGACGGAGGCTTCAGGCGGGGCACGGACGTGCTCAAGGGCCTGGCCCTGGGCGCGGATCTGGTGGGCCTGGGCCGGCCCATCCTCTACGCCCTGGCCGCCGGCGGTGCCGAGGGCGTGTGCGATCTGGTCAGCCAGATCGGCGCGGAACTGGCCCGAACCATGACCATGCTGGGCGCGGCCAACCTGGACGGCATCGGTGAAAGCTGCGTGATGAAACTCTAGCCCGGATATTTCACGAAGGTTGGACGGCATTGGCATGCTTTCTCCGGAAATAGACACCCCGGCCATATTGATAGAGCGCGGCGTGATGCAAGCCAACCTGCGCCAGATGCAGGAGTTCGCCGGCCGGCACGGCGTCAAGCTGCGGCCCCACGTCAAGACCCACAAGGTCCCGGAGCTGGCCCGGATGCAGGTTGCCCTGGGGGCAAGGGGCATCGCGGTGGCCAAGCTGTCGGAGGCCGAGGTGATGGCCGAAGCCGGCCTGGGCGACATTCAGATCGCCAACCAGATCGTGGGCCCTAAGAAAATAGAGCGGCTGTTCGCCCTGGCCCAAAGGGCCCGGGTCACCTGCGCGGTTGACTCCGCCGGAGGTGCCGAGGCCATTGCCTCCTATTTCGCAGAGCGCGGGCAATCTCTGCCGGTGTTCATCGAGGTGGACTGCGGTCTGCGCCGCGCGGGGTTATCCGACCCGGCGGCGGTGCTGCAGCTGGCCCGGCTGGTGACCAGACTGGAGGGCCTGCGGCTGGCCGGCCTGTTGACTCACGCCGGTCATGCCTACGGGGCCAAGGGTGGAGATGAGGTGGAGCGGATCGGGGCGCACGAGGGCCGCTTCCTGGTTGATCTTGCCGGCGCCTTAAGGGCCCAAGGGATAGAAGTGGCGGAGGTGAGCGTGGGCTCCACCCCCACCGCCAGGTTCTCCGGCCGGGTCGAGGGCGTCACTGAAATCAGGCCGGGCAACTATATCTTCAACGACCTGAACCAGGTGGCGCTGGGCATCGTGGGTCTGGAGCGCTGCGCCCTGTCGGTGCTGGCCAGCGTGATCAGCGTTCCCGCCCCGGGCCGGGCGGTGATCGACGCGGGCAGCAAGTCCCTGGCCCTGGACCAAGGGGCCCACGGCAGCGAAGCCCTCAAGGGATTCGGACATATCCTGGACAAAGAGGGTCAGTTGACCCGGTTGTCCGAGGAGCACGGCGTAGTCGAATTTATTGGAGAGAATTTTCAGGTTGGGGAGCGCATCCGTATTATCCCCAACCACGCCTGCCCGGTGATGAACCTCCTTGACCGCGCCTATCTGGTGGACGGCCCCCAGGTGGCTAAGGTTCTTGAGATAACGGCCCGGGGAAAGTCTCAGTAAGGCCATCGCTCAGCCACCAGTTCCGCTGGAGGTGTGCTGATTTGGTGTCTTGGGAAATAACAGAGCCCCCTCGGCGTTTGCGCGAGAGGGCTCCGGCGTTTGGCTGGCGTCCGGCCTATTCGAAGGCCATATCCACCTTCCACTCCTGC
>JANQFN010000357.1 GCA_028277825.1 Desulfarculaceae bacterium | reverse complement strand
TCGGCGCGCATTTCTTCGAAAATGGCCTGGAAGCGCTTCCGGCCCACTTGCTCCAAGTGGGCGGGGTAGGTGCGCACGAAATCGTGCTGCAGATCGCTCATCAGCATGCCCGCCGCGCAGAGGATCGAGGATTCGCGCGGCACCAACAGAAGCGGTATCTCCAGTTCGCTGGCGATCATGCAGGCGTGGTTGGGCCCGGCGCCACCAGCCACCACCAGGGGAAAGTCCCGGGGGTCGGCCCCCTGCTTGACGCTCACCTCGCGCACCGCCGCGGCCATGTTCACGTTGATCACCCGGTACATCCCGGCCGCGGCCTCCTCCACGCTGTAGCCCAGGGGTTCGGCCACCTTCTGGGCGATGGCCGTGCGGGCCGCCTCCACAGACAACGGCATCTTGCCGCCGGCGAAAAAGCCGGGGTCCAGATAGCCCAGCACCAGGTCGGCGTCAGTACAGGTGGGCTCGGTGCCGCCCAGGCCGTAGCAGGCCGGCCCAGGCAGGGAGCCGGCCGAGGCGGGCCCCATGCGCAACAGCCCGCCCTCGTCGATCCAGCCGATGGAGCCCCCGCCGGCGCCGATGGTGACCACGTTGAGCATGGGCAGGGCCAACCGCCGCCGGTCGATGTCGCCCTCGGTGGTGACCAGGGGCTCGCCGTCCTTGATCAGGGCGGTGTCATAGGAGGTGCCGCCCATGTCGGTGGTGATCAGGCTGTCCAGCCCGTGCACCGCGCCGTAGGCCAGCCCGGCCACCGGGCCCCCGGCCGGGCCGGAAAGAAGGGTGGTGGCCGCGTTGTCCCGCGCCGCCTGAGGGCTGGTTACCCCTCCGTTGGACTGCATGATCAACAGCACCCCGGAGTATTGGGCGGCATCCAGCTTGGCCACCAGGGCCTCCAAATAGCGCTTGAGGATGGGGCCCACGTAGGCGTTGAGACAGGTGGTGGAGACCCGGTCGTAAAAGCGTATGGAGGGCAGCACCAGACAGGAGACGCTGAGATAGGCCTCGGGCAGCGCCTGGGCCACGATTTCGGCCGCACGCTGCTCATGCTCGCCATTGGCAAAGGAGTTCATGAAGCAGACCGCCACAGCCTCCACTCCTTCGGCTTTGAACAGCTCGCAGGCCTCGGCCACCTCAGCTTCCTTCAGAGGGGTCAAGACCTCCCCGGCATAGTCCAGACGCTCGTCAATGGGCAGGCGTAGGTAGCGGGGCACCACCGGCTCCACGTTGGCGTAGCGGTTGTTGTACTGCTCTTCGCGGATGCCGCGGCGCATCTCCAAGGCGTCGCGCACCCCCTGGGTGGTTAGCAGCCCGGTCTTGGCGCCGCTCTGGGTGAGCACCGCGTTGGTGGTCACCGTGGTGCCGTGCACGATGGTCTGGACCTGGGCCAGGAACTCCTCTAAAGACAGGCCCCGGTCCGCGGCCATCTCGCCCATGCCGGCCATGGTGGCCTGGCTGGGGTCTTTGGGCGTGGAGAGCACCTTGTATATCCGGGAGCCGCCGTCTGAGTCGGTGAGTAGAAAATCGGTAAAGGTGCCGCCCACGTCTATGCCGATCTTGTATTCCATGGTTATCCCCTGGGAGCCTTTCGCCTAAAAGATCTTGGGCTCGTCCATCTCGCCGAAGACCTGCCGCAGCACCCCGGCCATCTCGCCCACGCTGGCATAGGCCAGGCAGCACTCCACCAACGAGGGCATCACGTTGTCCCCGGCCCGGGCCGCGGCTTCCAGGGTGGCCAGAGTCCTTTTCACCTCGGCCGCCGAGCGGCTGCGCCGGACCTCCTCCAGGGCCGCGATCTGCTTGTCGGCGGTGTCCATGCTGTACTCGTGCAGTTCCACCTCGGCCTCTTCGCCCTCTTCGGTGTATTTGTTCACCCCCACCTTGACGCGCTCGCCCTTTTGCAGCTCGCGCTCCCACTCATAGGCCTGGCGCGAGACCAGGCGCTGCACCTCGCCGCTCTCCACCGCCGCCACCATGCCGCCCCATTGGTCAACCCGGGCCATCTCTTCCAGTATTTTCCCCTCCATCTCCTTGGTGAGGGTCTCGATGAAGTAAGAGCCGGCCAGGGGGTCCACCGTATCCCGCAGCCCCACCTCCTCCATGAGGATGTTCAGGGTGCGTAGGCTGATCAGGGCCGCCTGGGGGGTGGGTATGGTGTAGGCCTCGTCGTAGGAGCACAGAGCGGTTGTTTGGGCCCCGCCCAGGGCGGCGCCCAGGGCATAGTAGGCGCTGCGCACGATGTTGTTCAGGGGCTGGGCCTTGGTCAGGCCCATGCCGCCGCCGCCGAACAGGCCGCGCAGGAACAGGGCCTTTTTGTCGCTGATGCCGTAGCGCTCGCTGAGTAGCTTAGCCCAAAGCTTGCGCGCCGCCCGGAATTTGGCCACCTGCTCCCAGAGGTTTCCGAAGATGTTGAAGTTGAAGGAGAAGCGCCCGGCCACCTGCTCCGGGGTGTAGCCCCGGGCCACCACGTTGTCGATATAGGCGAAGGCGATGCCAAAGGCGAAGGCGATCTCCTGGGCCGGGGTGGCCCCGGACTCGCGGATGTGGTAGCCGCAGACGCTCACCGGGTTGCAGCGGGGCAAATTGCCCTGGGCGGTGGCATACTCGATCACGTCGCAAGTAAGCTCCACCGCCGGCCGCACCGGGAAGATCCAGGCCCCCCGGCCGATGATTTCCTTGAGGATGTCGTTCTGGGGGGTGGCGCTGATCTTGTGCGGGTCCACCCCCCGGCGGCGGGCCAGGGCCTCGTACATGGCCAGCATCACGCAGGCCACCGCGTTGATGGTCAGCCCGCTGCCGATACCGGTGAGGTCGATGCCCTCAAAGGCGATCTCCAAATCAGCCAGGGTGTCCACCGCCATGCCCACCCGGCCCACCTCGCCAAAGGCCATCTCGTCGTCGGAGTCGTAGCCCATCTGGGTGGGCAGGTCAAAGGCCACGTTGAGCCCGGTCTGGCCGTGGGCGATGAGCATCTTCCAGCGCTCATTGGTTTCGGCCGGGGTGCCGAAGCCCGAGTATTGCCGGGTGGTCCAGGCCCGGGTGCGGTAGCCCTGGGGGTGGAGCGAACGGGTGAAGGGGAACTGGCCCGGTTCGCCCAGGTCGGTGGCATAATCGAAGCCCACCCGTTCCAGGTCTTGGGGCCCGTAGCTGGGCTGTACCTCGATGCCGCTGGAAAGCTCCACTTCCTTGATGGCGTCCTTGTCGTCTCTAATATATTTTGCAACGCCCATGGTTTTTTAGGCCTTTCTCTGCTGGGCCACCAAATCGGCGATGGCGTCGGTGAAGTCGTCAAAGGGGGTGCCGCCGGGGAACACCCCGGCCACGCCCATGGCCATCAGGGCCTCGATGTCCTTGTGGGGGATCACCCCGCCCACCACCAGCAGCACGTCCTCCAGCCCCTTTTCCCGGGCCATTTCGATGAGCCGTTGGCTGATGGGCAGGTGGGCCCCGCTCATGATGGACAGGCCGATCACGTCCACCGCCTCTTGCAGGGCGGTGTTGACGATGGCCGGAAGGCTCTGGTGCAGCCCGGAGTAGATCACCTCCATGCCCGCGTCCTTGAGGGCGTGGGCCACCACCTTGGCCCCCCGGTCGTGCCCATCCAGGCCGGGCTTGGCCACCAGGATGCGGATGGGCGGTCCGTTGTTGCTCGTTGCCGCCATCATTACAGCTCCAGTTCTCCCCGTTTGATGCGCTCAAGCATCCAGCGCCCTCCCCGTTTGACGTGCGCGCTGCAGATGCGCCCCGCTCCGGCCGAGTCCCCGTTTTTCAGGGCCTGAACCAGCTTGCGGTGGTCGGCCAGGGAGGCCGCCGCCGCCTGCCCGTCGCCCAACAGCGCCCGGCGGAAGCGGTGCAGCACGTCTTGCAGGTCGCTGATCAGGCGGTAGAGCAGTTCGCTGCTGGCCGCCTTGTAGAGGGTGTCGTGGAAGTTGGTGTTTATCTCCACCAGCTTGTCGGGTTTGTTTTCCTTTAGGGCCTTTTCAAACTGGGCCACGTTGGCCTCCAGCCTGGCCAGCACCCTGGGGTCCAGGTTTTTGGCCGCCAGGCGGGCGGCGTAGGCCTCCAGCAGGGCGCGCACCCCCACCGCCTCTTCCACCTCCTCGGGCGTGAGCGGCCGCACCGCCAGGCCGCCCTGGGGACGGCGGTGCAGCAGCCCCTCCTGCTCCAGCCGGAGCAGGGCCTCGCGCACCGGGGTGCGGCTGGTGCCGAGATCCTCGGCCAGGTGCACCTCCAACAGCCGCTCACCCGGCGGAAAATCCCCGTCCAGGATCATGCGCTTGAGCACTTTGGTCAGCTCGGCGCCCAAGTGGTGGCGGTTTATTTTGGGGGGCCGCCGGTTGGCCACGTTGGTTCCCTTACCTCCTAAAAGCCCGCTAAACGGGCGATGTTGGTCCGTAAGATCTCGTGGGTGCCGCCGCCGTAGAGCAGAAAGCGGGCGTCCCGGAAGAAGCGCTGCACGGGATACTCCATGGAATAGGCATAGGCCCCCAGGATGCGGGTGGCCTCGTCCACACAGCGGCAGGCCACTTCGGTGGCGAAAAACTTGGCCATCATGGAGGCCTGGTCCACCCGCTGACCTTGATCGATCTTGCGGCTGGTGTCATAGATCATCAGCTCAGAGGCCCAAATGTCGGTGGCCATCTCCGCGATCTTGGCCTGGATCAACTGGTACTTGTTGATGGTCTTGCCAAAGGCCTTGCGTTCCCGGGCGTACTGGAAAGAGGCCTCGTAGGCCGCCCGGGCCAGGCCCAGGGCCAGGGCGGCGGTCATCACCCGGATCTCGGCGATGATGGCGAAAAAGGCGCCCATGCCCTTGCCGGGCAGACCCAAGAGATGGTGCCGGGGGATGCGGCAGTCGGCAAAGGCCACCTCCGATATCTCGGTGGTGCGGGTGCCCAGGGTCTCAAAACGGGGGCTGACCCGCACGCCCGGAGTGTCTGTGGGCACAAAGAAGAAGTTGAGCCCCTTGAGCCCGGCGCCGGGCTGGGTTTGGGCCAGCACCGTGAAGTAGCTGGCCATGGGCGCGTTGGTGATCCAGGTCTTCATGCCGTTGATCAGCCACTCATCTCCCTGGGCCACGGCGGTGGTGGTGACCGAGCCCAGGTCGCCGCCGGCCTCGGGCTCGGTGAGGCAGAAGCTGCCCACCATCTCACCGCGCATGGAGGGTTCCAGATACTTTTCCTTGAGCTCCTCGCTGCCGAAGCGGTAGAGAAAGTTGGTGCCCATCAGGCACTGTTTGGCGGTTTCCGCCGCCAGGCTCACCAGGCCCCGGGAGAGTTCTTCGCACATGATGCAGTAAAAGGTGGTGTTGCCGGTGGCGCCGCCCTTCTGGCCCAGATAGCGGATGCGGAAGGCGTTCATCGCCGCCAGCTTGGCGAACAACTCCCGCGGGAACTCGCCGGCCTCGTCCAGTTCCCGGGCCATGGGGGCCACTTCCTGGTCCACGAAGCGGGCCATGGTCTGCCTGATGAGCTTCTCCGGGTCCGATCTTATGAGTTGATCAGCCATTTTCACACCTCGGCCAGCGCCCGCCTGATGGCCGGCGCGATCTTGAACAGGTCACCCACCAGGGCGTAGTCGGCCACCGAGAAGATGGCCGCCGCCGGATCGCGGTTGACGGCCACAATGTAGCGCGCCCCGGCCACCCCGGCCCGGTGCTGGATAGCTCCGCTGATGCCGAAGGCCAAATAGATCTCCGGTCGCACCGACTGGCCGGTCTGGCCGATCTGCCGCTCCGGGGGTATCCAGCCCTCCTCCGCCGCCACCCGGGTGCCGGCCAATTCGGCTCCCAGGTCATCGGCAAGTCCGCGAAGCAGGTCAAAGCCCTCCTCCCCGCCACAGCCCCGGCCGCCGGCCACAATGATCTTGGCCTGGCCCAGGTCAACCTCTTGCCGCCCGCTGGCCTTGAAGGACACCAACTTGACCAGTAAATCTTCGGGCCCCAGGGCCACCTCGGCGCGCACCAACTCGGCCTCGGTTCCGGTTCTGGGCTCCAGGGGGGCCATCACCCCGGGACGCACCGTGGCCATTTGGGGCCGGTGGCGCGGAGTGATGATGCTGGCCATGACGTTGCCCCCGAACGCGGGCCGGGTCTGTCTGAGCTGGCCGTTTTCCGGGTCAATGGCCAGGGCCGTGCAGTCAGCGGTGAGCCCCAGGTCCAGGCGTCGGCTCACCCGGGGGGCCAAGTCCCGGCCCAGGGGCGTGGCGCCCATGAGCAGCACCGCCGGCTGATGTTCGGCGATCAGGCCGGCCAGGGCCCTGGTGTGGGCCAGGGTGGCGTAGTTCTCCAGATCGGGATGCTCCGCCAGGTACACCCGCTCCGCACCGTAGGCGGCCAATTCGGCGGCCAGGTGCTCCACCCGGTGCCCCATCAGCACCACCGATAAGCCGTGGCCCAGAGCAGCGGCCAGGCGGGAGCCTTCGCCCAACAACTCCCGGGTGACCTGGCCCAACTGGCCGCCGTGATGCTCAGCCAGCACCCAGACGCCTTGGTAGGCGGACAGGTCCGGGATGGGCTTTGCCTTGATGTCGCTTTCCAGCGCCTCGAACTGACAGGAGGCCACACAGGCCCCGCAGTTGGTGCAGCGCTCATCGATAACCGCCAGCTTGTCCTCCAGGGCGATAACCCCGTAGGGGCAGGCCCTGACGCACAGGCCGCAGCCGGTGCAGTTTTCCTCGACTATCCAGACGGCCATGCCATCCCTCTCGCCTGTGATATTCGCATCAGCTTCACAGGAGTTTCCTCTCGCGCAGGTCCTCCACCAGGGCCCGGGCCTGTTCCTCGGCCGCACCCTCCAGCCACTGGGTCTCCCGCTTGCCCTTGGGGCTGAAGGTCTCCATCACCTGGGTGGGCGAACCCCTGAGTCCGGTGTCGTCGGCCAAGGCCCCGATGTCGGCCGCGTCCCACACCTCTATGGGCGCCTT
>JANQFN010000291.1 GCA_028277825.1 Desulfarculaceae bacterium | reverse complement strand
CATACGGTGTTGCTGGCTGCGCTTGGGCCTCGACGTAGCTTTAGCTACGCCTGCGGCCCTCGCTTGCCAGACGCCTTGTCTGCCGGCGGCTGGCTGTGCCGGGCTTGGGTACAAACTGTGCCGTGATAATGCGAGCACTTTTTTCATGACGGGCCCATGAATAGTGATTCGCTGATTGAGGCCACCCAGCCCTCATAAAATATGCGGACTAGGGGTATGGCCTTAGTCTTCTATGCCCCGCTCTCAATTAAGTCATTACTCCCCTCCCCTTGCCCCTCGCCCCATGGCCCGCTAACATGGTCTGAGCCCGGCGGCCCGCCCCACCAGCCGGTCACCCCTGACGGACGGCGGCATGATCACCCCGGCCCAAGTCATACAACGGCTAAAGCAAAAGTACCTGCACAGCCTCGACCCGGCGGGCCTGGCCCTGAGGCGCACCATCAAGACCATGGCCGCCATGGCCGCCGGTCTGGCCATCCTCTACCCCCTGGGCCGGCCGGCGATTTGGGCTGCCATCGCCGCCCTGTTCCTAAGCCGGGTGCCGCCGGGCCTGACCCTGGGCCAACGCCGCCGGGCCATGCTGCTGTTGATCGCCGTGGCCGCGCTTCTGGTGCTGCCCACCACCCTGTTGGGCGGCGGCGTGTTCAAGCCGGCGCTGGCGGCGGCCTTGCTGGCCTTTGGCGCTTTTCTGGTCGCCGCCCTGGGCCCGGCTTACGGCGCCTGCTCGCTGTGGGTTTTATTGCTGGGCGTGGTGGCCCTGGGCAACCCCGGCGGCTGGAGCGAGGCCTTTATCCGCGCCGGCGCGGTGGTTTTGGGCGGGGTGTTGGCCTTTGTCTCACACTACATGTTGTTACCCATCCGGCCGCGGCGGATGCTGCGCACCGCCCTGGACCTGGCCCTGGAGCACCTGGGCCGGGTCTTCGACCTGATCGGGCAGGGCTATGAGTCCGGCCAATGCAACCGGGACGATCTGGAGGAGGCCAAGGAGCGCGCCTTGACCTCCCTGCACCGCTTCCGCCGCCTGCCCCAGTTTTTGGAGCTGACCCCCCAGAAGGGCAAACACCCCCAAAATCTGATCCTCTCCCTGGGCCTGGATCTGGTGCGGGTGTATGAAAACCTCCTGGCCCTGTGGCAACTGCGCACCTCGGCCCAAGACTCCCGCCTGTTCGCCCGGGCGCTGCCCGAGCTGGATAAACTCACCAAACAGGCCCGGGAGCTGTTTGGCCATTTGACCCAGGGCGTCAAGCGGCGCGAGTTGCAGGCGGAAGGCGCGCCGCTGTTACAGGAGATTCAGGATAACCTGGCCGCCATGCTGGCCCGGCGCCGGCAGGAGGGGGAAACCGCGCCGGCCAAGGACCGCATGTTGGTCTTTAACTCCCTTTATGCCCTCGAGTCCCTGGCCCGGGACTTGGGCCGGGCCCGGGAGCAGCGCCGCCTGGCCCAGTTGCTCTATCCCCGGGATAAAAAGCCCGAACCCGAGGCCGCCTCCCTGACAGAAAAGCTGGCTGGAGAGTTTCATTGGGACTCGCCGCACCTGCGCCGGGCCCTGCAAGGGGCGGCCGCCGCCGGCGCGGCCATGTTCCTGGCCAAGTTTTTCGGGATGCACTATGGCTACTGGGTGGTGATCTTCGCTCTTTTGGTGCTCAAGCCGGACCAGGGCAGTTCACTAAAAATGGGCAAGAAGCGCCTGTTGGGCAGCTTGCTGGGGGCCGCGGGCGCCATCGCCTTTTTGCTCCTGTTGGCCGGCAGCGAAGTCCTGTACGCGGCCGTGACGGGCGCGGGGCTTTTCGGCACTTTGTATCTAATGAATTTCAGCCGCCCCCTGCTTTCGGGCATCATCACCACCTTCACCATGGTGCTTTTGTTGTCCGCCTTTTCCCATTTGGGCTGGGAGCTGGGCCTTTTGCGCACCGGCGAAACCGTCCTGGCGGTGGCCATCGGCCTGGCCGCGGCCCTGTTCCTCTGGCCCAACCGGGCCGGTGCCCGCTTGCGCGGGGAACTGGCCCGGGTCTTGGATGATGGCAGCCGCTTCTTCACCGGCATATTCCAAGGCTTCATGGCCGGCGGCCTGGACACCGCCCGCTTGGGCAGTGAGCGGCAAGGGCTGCAGCAAAACCTGGCCCAGGCCAGGGAAACCCTGGAGGCCTCCCGGGCCGAGCCAGGAGGCAACCCGGAGTTGGCCCGCTGCTTCCAGGAACTCAGCTTGGCCGAGGGGCGCATCTTCGACCTGCTGCTGACCCTGGAGGCGGCGGCCAGCCAGAGTTCGCCCCGGGGCCGGCAGCAGGCCATCAAGGGCGAACTGCGCGCTTTTGCCGGCCAGGTTGAAGACTCCCTGGGAAGTTTGGCCCAGGCCCTGACGGAGCAGGCCGCCGCGCCCGAACTGCCCGACCTGCTGGAATCCTTCCGGGTGATCCGGGGCCGCCTGGCCGTCTTGAAGCAGGAGGATGCGGACCTGCAGCCCCCCCTGGACGACTTGCTAAACCTGTCGGCCTTTTTGTGGGGGGTGCGCTCCCTGGCCCTGGAGCTGGACATTGCCCGGGAGGCGGTGGACGGCCTGGCCCAGAATTAGGCTCGCCCCAGTTACCAATTTGTAGAATCAATATGCGGCCCTACAAAATTGGCGCCTACCGTTTGGTAGGCACCCGCTTCGGTTCGCAAGAGCTTCATGGCCCAGGCAGCCGGCAGACTGCTCCAGGGCCCCGCAGGCGCTTCCCTGGGGGCCTATTGGTGTAAATCTCTTTTAATTACATATCTTACAACAAGCGGTCCCCCCAAAAGCGCCACCCTGATTTGACACCTGAGCACCGGTTGCACCGGTTAATCTCAGTGCCCTACCAAAATGTCGGCGTCACCTCCATTTGCCAGCCCCCTCTTACCCGCAGGTAGGAATTTGAGCCCCACCCACAGGTAGGTTTTTTGAGCCGCAAGAAATATTAGCCGTTATTTTAATGCCTTAAATGACTCAACCAAAAAAGAGCCTATTTTGGTACGCCACTTGCTCTACCTGTTGGACTCACAACGGGCGCTTTGGCGCGGCCGGCATTCCTAAACCCACTGGAGGGCTTACATGGCCAACATCAACACGGGCGATACCGCCTGGATACTCGTCTGCTGCTCGCTGGTCCTGCTGATGACCCCGGGACTGGCCTTTTTTTATGGCGGCATGGTCAGGCGGAAAAACATCCTGTCCACCCTGACCCTGAGCTACGCCTTTATGGCCCTGATCGGGGTGCAGTGGCTGCTCTACGGCTACACCCTGGCCTTTGGCAAGGACATAGGCGGGCTCATCGGCGGGCTCAACTTCCTGGGCTTCATGAACGTAGGCGCCGCGCCCATCGCCAACTACGGCAGCACCATCCCCCATCAGCTCTTCGCGGTCTTTCAGATGATGTTCGCGGTGATCACCCCGGCCCTGGTCACCGGCGCCTTTGTGGAGCGGGTGCGCTTCAAGTCGTTTTTACTCTTCGGCCTGGCCTGGGCCACCCTGGTCTATGACCCCCTGTGCCACTGGGTCTGGGCCGCGGGCGGCTGGCTGGCCGAGCTGGGCACCCTGGATTTCGCCGGCGGCACCGTGGTGCACATCGCCGCCGGTTTCGGGGCCCTGGCCTTCGCCATGGTCATAGGACCCCGCCGCGGCTTCGGCAAGACCCCCATGGAGCCGCACAACATCCCCTACACCGTCCTGGGCACCGGCCTGTTGTGGGTGGGCTGGTTCGGTTTCAACGCGGGCAGCGCCCTGCAGGCCAACGGCGTGGCGGTCAACGCTCTTTTGGCCACCAACACCTCCGGCGCCGCCGCCGGCCTGGTCTGGATGCTGCTTTCCTGGCTGGACGGCCGCCCCAGCACCCTGGGCCTGGTCACCGGCATGGTGGTGGGCCTGGCCGCGGTGACCCCGGCCTCGGGCTTCGTCACCCCCCTGGCCGCCTTGGTCATCGGCGTGGTGGCCGCGCCCATCAGCTACTACACCATCCGCTTTCGCGAGCGCCAGGGCCTGGACGAATCCCTGGACGTCTTCGCCTGCCACGGCATGGCCTCCACCTGGGGCATGATCGCCACCGGCCTATTCGCCACCACCGCGGTGAACCCCGGCGGCGCCGACGGGCTTTTTTACGGCAACCCGGGGCAGTTGGGCATCCAAATCCTGGCCGCCCTGGTGACCATGGTGTTTGCCTTCGTGGTCACCTACGCCATCGCCAAGGTGCTCAACCTGAGCATCGGGCTCAGGGTCAGCCAGGTGGAAGAAGAGGTGGGCCTTGACATCAGCGGCCACGGTGAAAGAGCTTATTCCTAAAAAAGCCAGAGCAGGAGGCATCAGCCATGCTTAAGAAGATAGAGGCCATCATCCGCGAAGACAAACTGGGCGACGTCAAGGAGGCCTTAAACGATATCGGCATCCGGGGCATGAACATGTTTGAGATCCGCGGGCAGGGCCGCCAGGGCGGCATCACCCTGGCTGGCCGCTCGGGCACCTACCAGGTGGACATGCTCACCAAGATCCAGCTCAACATCGTGTTGAGCGAGCACAACCTGGACGAGACCATCGAGACTATCGTGGCCGCCGGCCGCACCGGTGAGGCCGGCGACGGCCTGATCTTCGTCTACCCGGTGGAGGAGGTGGTGCGCATCCGCACCGGCGAGCGGGGCCACGAGGCGGTGGTATATCCCGGGGACATTGACGAAAAAAAGGGGCTGGCCAAGGACTAGCCCCAAAAAACCCAGCCCAAAACTATGCTTTGGCCCGGTGAGGAGAAAGGCCACCCCGCCTCTCCTTGCCGGGCCTTTTTTTGCAGTCATAGATTATATTTGTCAGGTAAGGGCTTTCCCCAGCCGCCTGGAAGGGATAAGCAAAAAGCCGCCGCAAATGGGTTTTTGCGACTGAATGGCATTCAATTATTAAAGTTTGCTGATGCGAAACCGGCTTTTTTGGTTATAATAACATGATCACAAAATCAGGTAGCAGGCTGCCATCTTCTTTGCCACAGCGGTCCATCTTGCTAGGAATCATGCCGGTGACAACTCGCCAACCGCTCCAGCCAAACCATCTGGGACTCCTCTCCGGGGTCCTTGTTCTGTTTAATAAATCCCATGGGCTGAGACTGAAACCGGGGGAAACTGGCCATGTTCTTTAGCCTCAGCCTCTATATCGCGCTGGCAATCTGCGGACTGGGCCTGGTCTACAAGATCTGGTCCTGGCTGAGCGCCAACATCGGCGAGGACTCGGCCGAGTATTCCCCGGGCAGGCGGGCGGCGGCTGCTATCAAGGGCATACTGGGCGCCGTGTTCAGCCCCAAGATCGGCACCATCCTCAAGGTCCTGCTGCTGGACGGTCTCTTGCAGCGCCGCTCCTGGCAAGTGAGCAAGCTGGCCGGGGCCGCCCATCTGTGCATATTCATCGGTTTCATCCTGCTGGTCTGGCTGCACGCCCTGGGCGAGCTGTTGATCACCGATCTATTCGGCGATTACGAGGCCACCTTGAACCCCTACCTGTTCCTCAGGAACCTGGCCGGGGTCATGGTGCTGGTGGGCGTGGGCCTAGCCATCTACCGCCGCCTCACCGTGCCCGGTATGCGTCTGACCACCCGCGGCGTCGACGGGGTAGCCATAGCCCTGCTGGCCATCATCCTGCTCTCGGGCTTCGTCTTGGAGGGCGCCAAGGTGATCTCGGCGCAGGTGTTTGACGACATGGTGGATGAATACGGCAGCCCGGAGGATATGGCCGAGACCAACGCGCTCAGGGCCTTCTGGGCCAGCGAATACGGCGTGGTCTTCCCCGGCCAGGACCAATGGGACCCCGAGTTGGTGGCCCAGGGCAGAGAATTAAACGATGATTCCTGCGCCGAGTGCCACGTGGCCCCTCAGTGGGCCTTTGCCTCCTACGGCCTTTCCCGTCTGATGGCGGTGGCCGCCGGGCCCCTGAGCAGCGAGGGCTTTAGGGACTTTTTGTACTACCTGCATTTTCTGGCCTGTTGGCTGGGCCTGGCCATCCTGCCCTTCACCAAGTTTTTCCATCTTTTAACCTCACCGCTTCTGTTGATGATCAACTCGGTGAGTGACCGGGAGAAGATGAACCCGGCCAACCGGGCCATGGTGCGCGCCCTGGAGCTGGACGCCTGCACCCACTGCGCGGTCTGCTCCATCCACTGCTCGGTGGCGGTGGCCTACAAGCGGGTGCCCAACCTCAACATCCTGCCCTCGGAAAAACTGGCCTCTTTGGCCGCCATGGCCCGGGGCAAAGAGTTGAGCGAAGGCGACCTGAAAATCATCCGCGAGGGCTGTTACATATGCACCTCCTGCTACCGCTGCACCCGGCTCTGCCCGGTGGGCATCAACTTGCAGGACCTGTGGTTCGCCCAAAAAGAGGACCTGGCCGCCGAGGGGTTGATCGAGCCCTATGCCGAACTGGGCCGAGCCGCCGACAACGCCGCCACCGGCAGCCGGGAGGTTTCGCTGTTAAAGGTCAGCTCCCAGGGCCTGCAAAACGAACTGCGGCTCTCGGCCCAGGCCCATACCTTCTCCGAGTGCTACCGCTGCCAGACCTGCACCAACGTCTGCCCGGTGGTGTTCCAGTACCAGTGGCCCAAAAAGGAGTTGGACCTGTTACCCCACCAGATCATGCATTCCTTAGGGCTGGGCATGCGCGAAGAGGCCATGGGCGCCCGCATGGTCTGGTCCTGTCTGACCTGCTACCACTGCCAGGAGGCCTGCCCCATGGGCGTGCAGGTGACCGACGTTTTGTTTGAACTGCGCAACCTGGCCGCCCACGGCGGCGTGGAGACCGGGTAATGAGCCTACGCTACAGCCTGTTTTTGGGATGCAAGATTCCCTACTTCACACCCCAGTTCGAGACCTCCACCCGCCGGGTGATGGCCGAGCTGGAGGTGGAACTGGTGGATTTGGAGTTCAACTGCTGCGGCTATCCCATGCGGCATCTGTACTTCTCCTCTTATCTCTTGGCCGCGGCCCGGGCCCTGGCCACCTCCGAGGCCCAAGACCTGGACATGATGACCCCCTGCAAGTGCTGCTTCGGCAACTTCAAGCGGGCCCAGTTTTTGCTCAGCGACAACCCAGCCCTGATGGAGGAGGTGAACGCCGAGTTGGCCAAGGAGGGGCTCAATTATGCGGGCCGCTGCAACGTGCAGCACATGGAATCGGTGCTGTATCACGACGTGGGGCTGGAGCGGCTCGAGGAAAAGGTGGTGCGCCCCTTCAGCGGGTTAAACCTGGCGGTGATGTACGGCTGCCACGCCCTGCGGCCCAGCAAGATGACCGGCTTCGACCACCCCTACGAACCCACCATCGTGGACCAGTTGGCTGAAGTCACCGGCGCGGTCAGCGTCCCCTGGGTGGGCAAGCTGCAATGCTGCGGCGGGCCGCTCAAGGGCAAGAACGACGAGTTAGCCCTGGCCATGATCCGCGCCCGGCTGCGCGAGTGCCGCGACGACGGAGCCGAGGTCCTGGTGGTGGACTGCCCCTATTCCCAGATCCAGTCCGACTGGGCCTATGATCTGGTGGAGCCCAAGGACAGCCGCGAGTTCGTGCAAGGCTCTATCCTCTATCCCCAACTTCTGGGCCTGGCCCTGGGCATACCGCCCGAGGAGCTGGAGCTGGAGCTCAACACCCCCGATTGCAGCTACCTGCTCAGCTTTTTGGTGCCCCAGGAGCCGGAGGAGGCCGAAGCCGCGGGCTAGCCGGGCGGGCGCATGAGAATTTCAAAGGCTCGGGCCGCAACGGCCCGGGCCTAATTTTTCGTGCGCGGCAGAAAAAAGAAAAAGACGCGGGCAAGGAAGGATCAGGGGAAATCGCGATAGGCCAGCCCGGACAATTCATTGTCCGGGTGCCGTAGGCACAAGAGGTCGCAGCCCAACGACGTGCATAACCTGCCAGCCTAGGATCTGAACGAAAGCCGGCCTACTCAGCACCTTTTTTCCTTCCCTACCTCTTCCAGTCCCTTGACTGCGGCTCCCTGGCTGAGACGGTGTCTCGCGTTGCTCACCGCAGCCACGTTTTTCAAATAGAGATTGCCTCGTCGGGCCTGACGGCCTTCCTCGCAACGACACCGGTGTTTGTGGTGAAAAAGATGTCGTTGCGAGGAGCCTTGCGACGAAGCAATCTCGGCTTGAATGAAATCCTTACGACTGTATATCGGGCGGCCCAGGAGGCCGGTATAGGCAGGGGCTTGTGGCCATCTTTTCCTTCCCGACCTCTTCCCCCCCTTCCCCACGCCACTCTCCTCAAAACCGACTGGCCTCCGCGCCCCGCCTTGAGCCACAATGAATAGTATCCAAGGCAATTTGAGGGAGAAGACCCATGGAACTCAACGGTAAGACCAAGGTGCACGACCTTTTGGAGGCCTATCCCTTTTTGATCGACTATCTGATGAAACAATCGCCCCACTTTGAAAAGCTCAAAAACCCCATCATGCGGAAAACCCTGGGCAAGGTGGCTGACCTGAACCGGGCCGCCGCCATCGGCAAGGTGGACCTGGACGCCCTGTTGGCCGGAATTGCCGCGGAGATCAAGGCCCAGACCGGGGAGGACGTCAGCGGCGCGCAGCCTGCGCCGGTGAGCGACCCGGCCGAGCGCCAGGAGGTGCTCAAGGGCATCATCCGCGAGCTGCACGAGGGCGGCGACATGGAGGAGCTCAAGGCCCGCTTCCGCAGCCTGATCCAGGGGGTGGACGCCCCGGAGATCGCGGCCATGGAACAGCAACTCATGGACGAGGGCATGGACCCCGAGGAGGTCAAACGGCTCTGCGACGTGCACGTGGAGATATTCAAGGAGGCCCTGGAAGAGCAGGACCGGCCCGAGCCGCCGCCGGGCCACCCGGTGCATACCTACATGAAAGAAAACCGCGCCTCGGAAAAGGTGATGTCAGACGCCTCCATCCTCATCGGCAAGCTGGGCCACCCGCCCACCGCCGAGGACCTGGACAAATACCACGACGAGTTGGCCGCGGCCATCAATGACCTATCTCAGATCGAGGTCCACTACACCCGCAAGGAGAACCAGCTCTTCCCCATGCTGGAGGCGCACCACTTCACCGGGCCCTCCCAGGTGATGTGGTCCATCCACGACGACATCCGGGCCAACCTCAAGGCGGCGCGGGAGGCGTTTGCCGCCCAGGACCCGGTGGGCACGGTGGAAAACCTGCGCGAGGCCATCAGCGCCATCCGCGACATGATCTACAAGGAGGAGCACATCCTCTATCCCACCAGCCTGGACATGCTCTCCGAGGCCGAGTGGATCGAGATGCAAAAGGGCGAGGGTGACATCGGTTTCGCCTGGGTGGAGCCGGAGGTGGGCTGGCCCGGCGAGGCCGCTGGCGCGCCGGAGGAGGCCGAGCTGCCCGCCGCCGCCCTGCCGGTGATCGAGGGCGCCCTGGAGCTGGACACCGGCCGGCTCACCGCCGAACAGGTCAATCTGTTGCTCACTCACCTGCCGGTGGACCTGACCTTTGTGGATGCCAACGACCGAGTGGCCTATTACTCCGAGGGCCCGGAGCGCATCTTCCCGCGCAG
>JANQFN010000289.1 GCA_028277825.1 Desulfarculaceae bacterium | reverse complement strand
GAGCTGGGGCTGGAGATGGCCGACCTGGAGTTGCTGGCTGCGGACACCGCGCGGGCTCCGGACAGCGGCACCTCCACCGCCAGCCGTATCACCTATGTGGTGGGGCGCTCGGTGCAGGAGGCCGCCCGCCGCCTGGCCGAGGAACTGGGACGGGCCCTGGCCGCCCACTGGGGCGTGGCGGAAGTGGCCTTTGAGCGCGGCCACTTCAAGGCTGGTGAGCGGGTTATGGACTTGCGCCAGACCGTTGACCAGGTGCTGGAGGCTCCCCTGGAGGTGGAGGCCTCCTTTGATCCCCCCACCCGACAACTGGACCCGGACACCGGCCAGGGGGCACCTTATGCCACCTATTCCTTTGCGGTGCAGGCAGCCCAGGTGGCGATCGAGCGGGACACCGGCCGGGTGGAAGTGCTAAGGGTGCTGGCCGCCCACGACGTGGGCAAAGTGATCCATCCCGTCAACCTCACCGCCCAGATCCAGGGGGCGGTGATGATGGGCCTGGGCTACGCCCTCAGCGAGGAGGTGTGCCTGGACCAGGGCCGCATCATCAACGACGGCTTCAAGGATTATTGCCTGCCCACCGCCTTGGACGGCCCGGAGCTCAAGGTGATCGCGGTGGAGAGCCCCGAGCCCACCGGCCCCTTTGGCGCCAAGGGCGTGGCCGAGCCGGCGCTTTTGCCCACGGCGCCGGCCATTCACAACGCGGTGGCCGCTGCCCTGGGCCAGCGCATCACGGTGAACCCGGTTTCCACCGAGCGGGTGTGGCGTATCTTGCAGCAACAGCGCAAAGCAAAAAGCGGCGGAGTTTGATGGAAAGAAAAAGCTGGCGAGAATATTGGGGGGAGAAGACCTGGCAGCAGCGGGTGGCCACCATGGTGGCCCTGGTGCTTTCGGTGTTCCAGATCTACACCGCCCTGTTCGGCGCCTTCGACTCCCTGATCCAGCGCAGCATCCATTTGGGCCTAGGGCTGATGCTGTTGTTTTTGGTCAGGCCGGGTTTGATCAAAAAGAAGGGCGCCCCCGGACCCAGTTGGCTGGATTGGCTGATTTTGCTCTTCGCCGCGGTGGCCACCGGCTATTTGGTGGTGAACTACAACTGGGTGATGGAGGAACGCTTCCCCCTGATCACCGCCCTGCCCTGGTACGAGGTGGTCCTGGGCGTGGGCACCATCCTCATCGTGTTGGAGGCCACCCGCCGCATGTTCAACAAGGGCCTGTTCTTCGTGGTCTTGGGCTTTCTGCTCTATCCCTTTGCCGGCCCCTATTTGTATGGCCCCTTCCACACTTCGCCCATCACCGCCAAGGACATGGTGGACTTCAACTACCTCTCCCTGGGGGGCATCTTCGGCATCCCCCTGGGGGTGTCAGCCACCGAGATCGCCCTGTTCGTGATCTTCGGGGCCATCCTCTTGCACAGCGGCGGGGCGCTGTTGTTCAGCAATCTGGCCACTGCGCTGACCGGCAACATGGTGGGCGGCCCGGCCAAGGTGGCGGTGGTGGCCAGTTCCTTGATGGGCACGGTCACCGGCAGCGGCGCGGCCAACGTGGCCACCACCGGGGTGGTGACCATACCCATGATGAAAAAAGCCGGCTACCGGCCGGAGTTCGCCGGGGCGGTGGAGGCGGTGGCCTCCTGCGGAGGGCAGTTGATGCCGCCGGTGATGGGCGCCGCCGCCTTTGTGATGAGCGCCTTTTCCGGCATCCCCTACTCCACCATCATCTATTACGCTCTGTTCCCGGCCATCCTCTATTTCCTCAGCGTCTTCATCACCGTGGATCTGGAGGCCCGCCGCCTGAAACTGCCCGGCCTGCCCGGCGAAGACCGGCCCATCGACACCCTCAAGGACTACGGCCACATGCTGATCCCCCTGGGGCTTTTGATCTACATGCTGGTGGCCGGCTACACTCCGCGCCTGGCCGGCGGGGTGGGGGTGATCTCGGCCCTGGTCATCTGCCAGCTCCGGCCCAAGACCCGTTTGAACCTGGCCGGCATCCTGGCCGCCCTGGAAAGCGGCTGCAAGGGCATGTTGATCGTGACCGTCTCCACCGCGGCGGCGGGGATCATCGTGGGCTCGGTGGACGTCACCGGCTTGGGCAACCGTCTGGGCACCGCTTTCGTGGACCTGGCCGGGGGCCACCTGTTAATCGGCCTGTTGATGGCCATGGTCATCGCCTTGGTACTGGGCGCGGGCATGCCCACCACCCCGGCCTACATCGTGCAGGTGGCCACGGTGATACCGGCCCTGACCGCCTTAGGGCTTCCCACCCACGTAGCCCATCTGTTCGCCTTCTACTTCTCCTGCCTCTCATTGATCAGCCCGCCGGTGGCCGCCGCCGCTTTCACCGCCGCGGCCATAGCCAAATCCGACGGCTGGAAGACCGGCTGGCTGGCCTCCCGCACCGGGGCGGTGGCCTTTGTGGTGCCCTTCATGTTCGCCTACGAGCAGAGCCTGTTGATGGAGGGCCCCATCGGCACCATGGCCCTGGACATGTTCACCGCCTGCCTGGGGGCGGGGTGCTTCGCCCTGGCCGGGGTGGGCTATCTCTGGCGGCATCTGCTCTGGTACGAGCGGCTGCTGGCTTTCGGCGTGGGGATATTGTTAATCATGCCGGCCAAGGTCTACAGCCTGGCCGGAATGGTCATATTGGCCGTAATGCTGGCTATACAATTTTATACCCGAGGCAAATCAAGCGAAACCGTGCAAGCCTAAAAAAAGGAGGTTTAAAATGCCCGCCAAGAAAAAATTTGTGGCCCTGTTGGGCATAGGCGCCCTGCTGGCCGGAATGGTTCTCATGTCCCCGTCCCCGGCGGCGGCCTATGACATCCGCTGGGGCACCGCGCCAGCCGGCGGCGTCTGGCAGGCCCTGGGCACCGCCATGGTCAACGACGTGGTCAAGGCCAACCCCAAGCTGAAGGGCTCCACCATGCCCATCGGCGGGGCGGCCAACGTAATCGCCACCAACCAGGGCAAGATCAACGCGGCCTTTTCCTTTTCCAGCACCGCCGGCGAGGCCTGGGACGGCAAGCTGTTTTTCAAAAAGACCGGCAAGCTGAGAAACATCCGCGAACTGGCGGTCCTGTTCCCCGAGCCCACCCAGATCGTGGTGCGTAAAGACTCGGGCATCAACAGCGTGGAACAGCTCAAGGGCAAAAAGATCACCCCCGGCCCCAAAGGCAGCGCCATCAGCGTGGTCAGCGGCCACGTGCTTAGGGCCTACGGCCTGAGCTTCAAGGACTTCGACATCCGCTACCTCAGCTTCGCCGAGGCCGGCAAGCAGTTCATCGACGGCCACATCGACTGCATTTTCTACGGCGCCATGGCCTATCCCGCCCCGCCCATCGTCAACGCCGGCAGTCAGCGCAAGATCAAGCTGTTGCCCTTGCCCCAGAAGGTGATCGACTCGCTGGTGAAAAACGTCAAGGGCCTGGAGTCCTACACCCTGCCCGAGGGCAGCTACAAGGGGGTGGATTACAAGGTGCCGGGCATCATCGCCAACGTGGTGGTGATCGCCAGCAAGGACATGCCCGATGAGGTGGCTTATGCCATCGTCAAAAGCATCGACAAGAACTTCGACCGCTACGGCAAGATGATTCGGGCCATGCGCCTGGGCAAGCGCGAGGACATGGCCAAGGACGTGGGCATCCCCATGCATCCCGGCGCGGTGAAGTATTACAAGGAAAAGGGCTGGATCAAGTAACTTAGATTCACGTGTGTGCAGCGGGGGGGAGGGAATAGCCCGGATATTTCATGGAGGCCGGGCGTCCGGCTGCGCCAGCCACCGGCACACTGTGTTGCTGGCTGCGCTCGGGCCTCAACGTAGCTTTGGCTACGCCTGCGGCCCTCGCTTGCCAGTCGCCTTGTTTGCCGGCGGCTGACTGTGCCGGGCTTGGTCTCGACTGTTAAACTCGGTAACCGTGGTTTATTTCTGTGGTTTGATAAACGATATGGAGTTCCGCGATGCCACCCAACCTTCATGAAATGTCCGGGCTAGGCGGCGTGGTCTCTGGTACGGTCCTCCCCCCCGCCCGTCACGGGAAACCGCATGAATGAGCAATTGAGCGGCGAGGCCAAAAGCTTGTCCGTCACCGTGGTGGTGGACAACGAGATCAATATCTTTCTGCCCGACCGAGGTCCGCTTTCCTATCCCTCGCCCGGGCCCGGCTCCTCCCTTTTGGCCGAGCAGGGCATGTCGCTGTGGATCGAAACCACCGACGGCCAGGGCGGCGTCGGCCGGGTGTTGTATGACTTCGGCCGCGGCCAGGTGGTGCTGCCCCACAACCTGAAGATCTTGGGCCTGGACCCGGCCCAGGCCGACTACCTGGTTTTGAGCCACGGCCACATAGATCACTACGGCGGCCTGCTGCAGCTCTTGCAAAAATCAAAACCAGCGGCGCCCCTAGTGGCCCACCCCCGCGCCTTTGGGGTGCGCGGCGTCAAACGGCCCGGCGGCGGTATGGCCGGTCCCTGGCATCTGGCCGGTGATGAGGTGGAAAGCGCTTTGCAAGGCCTTTTGCTGGACGCCAGCCGGCCCCGTCAACTGGGGCCCGGCCTGTGGACCAGCGGGGGCATAGCCCGCGGCTCGGCCCTGGACCGGCCCTTCACGGCGGCGGTGCGCCAGGATGGCGATGAATGGGTGGCCGATGATTTTGCCGACGATCTGGCTTTGTTCGTAAAGTTAAACGGGCGGGGCATCGTAGTCATCACCGGCTGTTGCCACGCCGGCATGTTCAACACCCTGGCCGCCGCCCGGCGGATGTTCCCCGAAGAGCCCTTGTTCGCCCTGATGGGCGGCCTGCATCTGAATTTTCTCTCCGAAGAGGAGCTGGGTCAAAGCGTGGGGGAGCTGTTGAGCCTGGGCTTGAGTTGGCTGTTGCCTTTGCACTGCACCGGCGCCTTGGCCAAGCACATCCTGCATCAGGCCTTGGGCGAATCCTGCCCCTTCACCACGGCGGGAATGACGCTCAAGTTTTAAGCGGGCCCTTGGCCCTGCCGCTTGAGGGAAGGCTCAGTCGCGCAGTTCTTCCAGCAGGGCGGGCAGGATTTCGCCGGCCTCGCCCACCAGGCCCAGATCGCAGTGGTCGAAGATGGCCGCCTGGGGGTCCTTGTTGATGCCCACCATAAGGCCTGGATTCTTGATGCCCACCAGGTGATGGGCGTTGCCCGAAAGCGCCACCCCGATGTAGAGCTTGGGAGAAACCGAGCGGCCGCTGGTGCCGATCATCTGGTTTTCCTGCGCCCAGCCCTCGTCCACCGGCGGACGCGTGGAGCCCACTGCGCCGCCCAGGGCCTGGGCCAACTCCGGCAATAACTGCCAGTCCTTTTCATTGCCCAGGCCCCAACCGCCGGCCACCACCACCTCGGCGCCGTCCAGGGCGCTCTGGGCCGGAGGCACCTCCACCTTTTCCAGCACTTTGTAGCCCAGGTCGTCGGGGCTCAAATCCACGGCCAACTCGATGACTTGGCCCTTGGCTTCGCCGGCCTGGGCCGGCGCAAAGACCCCGGGCAGCACCGTGGCCATCTGGGGCCGCGCCGTGGGACAGGAGATCTTGGCCATGATGGAGCCGCCCCAGCCCGGCACCACCGCGAACAGCCCACCCCGATCGTCAAACTCCAGGTCCACGCAGTGGGCGCTGAGCCCGGTTTTGAGGCGCGCGGCCAGGCGGGGAGCCAGGTCCACGCCGCTGGCGGTGGCCCCGGCCAGGATCACCTGGGGCTTGTGCTCGCCAGCCAACTGGGCCAGGGCCTTGACCTGGGCCGGAGTCTGCCACTCGGTCAATAGCTCGTGCTGCGCCAGGAGCACCTCGTCCACGCCGTAGGTCAATAGCTCCCGGGCCAGGTCTTGGAGGCCCTGGCCCAACAGCACCGCCGCCAGACTCCAACCCGGCTCTGCGGCCAGTTCGCGCGCCTTGGCCAAAAGCTCCAGGCTGGCCGGGAGCACTTGGCCGCCGTGCTGTTCGGCGATCACCCATATCTCGCTTCGTACTTCAGGCATGATCCGGTCCTCTAGCAGAAACCCAGGCGCCTCAGCCGCCCGGCCAGTTCCCGGGCCTGTTCCCGGGGGGTGCCGGGGAGCATCTCGGCCTGCTTCTTCTTGGGCGGAGCGAACAAGTCGGCCATCTGGGTGGGCGAGTCGGCCAGGCCCACGCAGCTCTCACCGGCGCAGACCTGTTCGTTGTCCCAGGTGACCAGCGGCTTTTCCTCGGCGTCCAGGATGTCCATCATGGTGACGTAGCGCGGGGTGTTGAGTTCCTTGACCACGCTGAGGACCAGGGGCGGGGCTATCTCCACCACCAAGTGACCCTGCTCCACCTGGCTGTGCACCACAAAGGGCCCCTCAGCCTGCGCCTGAATATGGCTAACGTGCATCAGGTTGGGCAGGCCCAGGAACTCGGCCACCTGGGCGCTCACCTGGGCGGTGCCGCCGTCGATGGTTTCATCTCCGCAGAGGATCACATCTGAGCCGCCCAGGGCCTCGATGGCCGAGGCCAGAACATGGGCGGTGCCCAGGGTGTCGGAGCCGGCAAAGGCCCGGTCGCTGAGCAGGTAGGCCTCATCAGCGCCCATGGCCAGGGCCTCTTTGAGCACCGGCCCGGCGTCCGGCGGGGCCATGCTCACCACCAGCACCGAGCCGCCCAACTCATCGCGCAAGACCAGGGCCGCCTCCAGGGCGTGCTTGTCCAGGGGATTGATCACCGTGCCCACCCCGGTGCGCACCAGGGTCTTGGTCTCCGGGTCCAGCTTGAGCTTGCCCCAGTCCTTGGGATCGGGCACCGGTTTCAGGCAGACCACTATCTTCATGACACCACCGTTTGATCAGGGGCCCGGTCGCCCGGGCCCCATTGGGTGTTACGAGGCCGCGGCCAGGGCGGCGCGGGACATCACCAGCTTGGCGATCTCGGCGGTGCCGCCAGCGGGGATGGTCACTATGGCGTCACGCAACAGCCGCTGCACGGCGTACTCGTTCATGATGCCGTATGAGCCGTGCAACTCGATGGCTTTGCGCGCCGAGCGGGCCGCCGCTTCGCAGGCGAACGACTTGGCCAGGGCCGACTCGGTGTCCACCCGCATGCCCTGGTCCAGCATCCAGCCCACCCGGTAGGCGGCCAGGCGGGCCAGCTCCCGGTCCTGGTAGATCTCGGCCAGGTGGTTCTGGATGGACTGCAAACGGGCGATGGGCTTACCATAGAGCGTACGCTCGTTGGCGAACTTGGCCGCCTCCTTGAGCACCGCGTTCAAAATACCCAGGCCCACCGCGGTCATGCCCGGCCGGCCGCAGTTGGTGATGTCGCTCAGCGCCACGCCCATGCCGGCGCCCTCTTCGCCCAACAGGTTTTCCGCCGGCACTTCGCAGTCCTGGAAGGCCATCTCGCCGGTGTTGGCCCCCCGGAGCCCCACCTTGTGCTCTTTGCGGCCCAAAACGGCACCGGGGAAGTCCTTTTCCACAATGAAGGCCGACAGGCCCTTACGGCCCTCGCCGGTCTTGGCGATCACCACCCAGATATCGGAATGGTGCGAGTTGGTGATGAAGCACTTGCGCCCGTTGAGAATCCAGGTGTCGCCCTTCTTCTCGGCGCTGGTCTGCATGCCGGCCACGTCCGAGCCGCCGGAGGGATCGGTGACCGCCACCACGCCCATGGTCTCGCCCTTGACCAAGGGAGGCAGGTATTTCTCCTTCTGGGCCTCGCTGCCGTTGGTGACCAGGGCGTAGGTGCACATGTGGTGCACCTGCATGGCCATGGGTATCGCCGGACAGACCGTGCCCAACTCCTCCAGCACCAGGATGCGGGCCAGGTTGCCCATCTCGGTGCCGCCGTATTGTTTAGGCGTTATCACCCCGCAGAAACCCATGCGGCCCATGGCCGGCATCAGGTCCATGGGAAACTCGCCGGTCTCCTCCATCTCCTCCATGCGCGGCGGCAGCTCCTGCTCCGCCCACTCCCGTACGCTTTTACGCAGTAACTCTTCCCGGTCGCTGAAAGCAAAATCCACCACAAACCTCCTCGTTTGGCCTGGCGTAGCAACCCCCCCGGCAAGGCCGAGCCTTGCTCCTGGGAAGCATTGCCGGAGTTCTGATTCACGCGGCTATAGTCATGTGTAAAAGGCTTTAGGTCAAGGTAAAAACCCGGTTGGGCCGATTTTTCCGGAACATGGTGCCGAAGTTTGCGCCAGGCGATAACTCGCTTCAACTCCGGGACTCAGCATCAGTGGCCGGATTAGCCTGATGGGGGAATTTGCCGGTCCCGCGGCTCACTTATTTTCGCGGCCGAACCAGCCCAGAAACATGCCCGCCACCGTGTCCACCAGCATCTCGCGCTTTTTTTCGCCCAGGGGCTCTTGTCCCCCCACCACCTGGGGCCAAAAAGCCATGCCTTCGATCAGGCTGTTGAACAGAAAAGCGGCCATCATGGGGTCCGACGCCTTAAGGCGTCCCTCGGCCACGGCCTGCTTTATCCAGGCGAAGATGCCGGACTCACTCTTTTCCACCTCTTGGTAAATCCTCTTGCCCAAGCCGGGGCTGCGGATGCACTCGGCCACAATCACCCGGGCCAGGGCGAAGCGGCTGGGGTTGTTCAAAAAGCCGATCTCCAGGTGGGCGATGGCCTTCAGTTGGTCAACCAGCGGCTCATCGGGGCGGTAATTATAGGCTTGGCCCCCCACCGCTTCGTCCCAAAGGGCCATCACCACGCCCTGGAACAAGTCTTCCTTGCTGGCGAAGTGGTTGTACACCGTGCGCTTGGAGACGCCGGCGCTGGCGGCGATGGCGTCCATGCTGGTGGCCAAGAATCCCTTGGCCTGGAACTCGTCGATGGCCGCCTGGATGATGTCCCGGCGCTTGCGTTGAGTGAGGCTTAAGGGGGCGCGGCCCCCGCCGCCGCTGTCATGCTGTTGTTTCTGGTTTTTCGCCTGGTTCACACCCTGGCCTTTGCTGGTTGTTGCGATAGGCTTCGCCGGCAACTGCTTCACTTGAAAACGTAACATTTTTTGGGTTTACAGCTTGCCGGACCGCCGTTAAACTACACCGTGTAGTTTA
>JANQFN010000246.1 GCA_028277825.1 Desulfarculaceae bacterium | reverse complement strand
CGCCGCTGGGCCCATTCCCGGGTGCCGGTGTACCGCGGGGGGCCCGACGAGGTCAGCGGCTACGTGCTCAAGCACGACATCGGCCAGGCCGAAGGCGGGGTGTTGCAGCGGCCCTTGGCCTCCCTGGCCAAGCCGGTGCGTTTCGTGCCGCCCTCCACCGACGCACTGAGCCTGCTTAAAAGCTTCCTGAAGCACCGGCAGCACCTGGCCCTGGTGGTGGATGAATACGGCGGCATCATGGGCATCGTCACCCTGGAGGATGTTTTGGAATCCCTGGTGGGCTCGGAGATCGTGGACGAGACCGACGAGGCGGTGGATCTGCAGGAGGCGGCCCGCCAAAAGGGCCAGGCCAGGTTGTCCGAAGGCGAAGGGCCCGGCTCGTGAGCGCCTACGACCTGGACGTCTTGGTGATCGGCGGGGGGGGCAGCGCCGGCTTCACCGCCGCCACCAGCGCCATGAAGTCCGGCGGCCGGGTGGGGCTGGTCGAGGCCGGCCGCCTGGGGGGCCTGTGCATCCTGGCCGGCTGTATGCCCTCTAAGACCTTGTTGCACAGCGCGGCCGAGGTTTGGCAAAAGGGGGTGGCCGGTATGGCGGCCTACCCTGAGATACACCGCTATACCCGGGGCCTGGTGGAGCTGTTGGCCGGCGGACGGGAGCGGGCCGTGGCCGCCCGCGAACAGCGTGGCCTGAAGGTTTACCGGGGTCACGCCAGCTTCGTGGACCCGCACACCGTGGAGATCGAGGGCAACAGGATCAGCGCCGCCAGCCTGGTCATCGCCACCGGCAGCCGCGAACTGGTGCCCGAGGTGCCCGGCTTGGCCTCAAGCGGCTATCTCACCTCCCACAGCTTCATGTCCCTGGAAGAGCTGCCCGAGTCGTTAATCGTCCTGGGCGGGGGCACCATGGCGGTGGAACTGGCCCAGTTCGCCCTGCGCATGGGCATGGCGGTAACCATCATCCAGCGCAGCGAACACCTGGTCAGCGGCGAAGACCTCCGCCTGGGCCATATCCTGGCCGACGCCCTGGCCACCGAGGGGGGCGCCGTTTACACTGGCACCAGCCTGAGCCAGGTGAGCCGTGAGGACGGCCAGGTGGTGGTCCATTTCGGGCACCACGGCCATGAGCATACCGTACGCGCCCAGACTCTGCTCCTGGCCCTGGGCCGGCGGCCCAACACCAGCGGCCTGAACCTGGCGGCGGCCGGGGTGGAGTTGGGCCCCGGCGGCCAGGTGTTGGTGGACGGCTTCATGCGCACTTCGGCGTCCCACATCTACGGGGCCGGCGACGTCACCGGCGGGCCCATGGTGGTCAACCGGGCCATAGAGCAGGGCAAGGTGGCCGGGCTCAACGCCGGCGGGGGAGAGCCCGTGGAGATGGACGGCCGGGTGCTGCCCCGGGCGGTGTTCACCGATCCCCAGTTCGCCCGGGTGGGCCTGAATCACACCGAGGCGGTGGCCAAGGGCATCGCCTTTGCCGAGGCGGATTGGGACCTGGGCGGCATGGGTGTGGCCAAAACCTACCCCCAGCCGATAGCGGGCTATATGACGCTTCGCGCCGAGCGTTCTTCGGGGCGCATCATCGGGGCCGAGTTGGTGGCGCCCGAAGCCTCGCTGATGATCCACGACGTGGCGGTGTGCATGGCCCTGGGCGGCACCGCCGCCGATCTGGCCGCCATACCCTACATCCATCCCTGCCTCAGCGAGATCACCAATTTCACAGCCGGCAAGCTGGCCAAGATGCTCAAGGACTGAATCGGGCAAATCTGGCTTTGAGGTGGCCTGGGGTTGTCGGCGTTTTTTGCCAGGCAGGGACACTGTGCGCTTGCCGGGCCTGTTCGCGGCAGGCAAGGGCGCTTTCCGGCTGCGCGGCCGGACCGGGGGCTCCAAGGGCAAGAAGCTTGCCCAGTCCCGTGCTTGCCGGTCCGGCCTGCTCGCCTGGCCCACCTGCCCGTTCACAGGCCCGGCAACCGCTTGCGATCCACCGAACTGATCTCCTGTGGATTCATTCCTTTTGAGGGGAGGACAGTCTGTCACACTCTGAATAAAAAACCATATGGCCAATCATACAAGGGGAGGGGTTCATCCCCTCCCATCTTTATCTTGCGGTACCTAGACGGGCGGGGATAAACCCTACCCCTACGGAGGAGGAAGAACAAGAGGTTTGTAATGAAGTTGTTGTCCGCTGCTCGCGATGACGGCATTGCTTGATTATTCCTGGGAGCCTTCAAATGGATGTAGGTGGGTTGGGGGCGTGAACCCCAGGACCCAATGAATCCAACCGGGCAAAAAAGATGGGCGAGGATAAACCTCGCCCTCACAGGCCCAGCAACCGCAGCCGTAATTCAGCCCCCTAAACACAAATTGGGCACAAAAAAGATGGGCGGGGATAAACCCCGCCCCTACAAGGAAAGCGTAAAAACTTCTGAGATAACCAAGCTAATCCAGGCCCTCGCGCTTGCGCCAGCGGGTGTAGCGGCACATGCGCGACAGGCTCTTGACCGCCTGCTCGGGGGCGGCGTAGAACACGCCCTTATTGCGCATGCCCTCCACCTCCACCACCGTGGTGTCGCCGGGGCCCTTGGCCAGGCTGACCCCCAAGACCGGTTTGTCGTACTTGTCCATCAGGCCCACCACATGGGTGATGTAGTGCCGCTCCACCTCGTCCACCAGTTCTTCGACCTGGGCCATGAACTCGGGCGTGATGTCCGGATTCACCTTGAGGCAGGCGTCCCGGAGCTTGTAGAAGAGGTATTTGCGGCCCACCACCCCCAGGTGGATCACCGCGTCGCATTCCTCCCAGGCCAACAGCTTGTCCATCACCGCCAGGGGCACGTTGGGGTCGGTGTCGCCCACCAGGTCCACCGGGTTGGAGTGGCTCCAGTAGTCGGGCAGAAGCTGGTTGATCTCTTGGGTGATCTGCTCTGACAGCTCGGGCACCTCCAGGCCGTACTCGTTGCACAGATCCGCGGTGACCACCCCCCAGCCGCCGCCCAGGGTCATGATGGCCACCCGGGAGGCCCGGGGCCGGGGCAGGGA
>JANQFN010000234.1 GCA_028277825.1 Desulfarculaceae bacterium | reverse complement strand
CGACCTGCCGGTGAACAAGACCGCCCTGGTGGTGGGCGGCGGCATCGCCGGCATGAACTGCGCCCTGTCCATCGCCGCCCAGGGGCACAAGGTGTGCCTCTTGGAAAAGGAAAGCCAACTGGGGGGCGTGGCCCGGAGGCTCTACAGCACCCTGGACGGGCTGGACGTGCAGGCCTATCTGGCCGACCTCATCTCGGCGGTCTACCAAAACCCCATGATCCAGGTGCTGCACGAGGCCAACATCCTCGACGTGTCCGGCTATGTGGGCAACTTCGTGACCACGGTGGAGTCCGAAGGCCGGCGGCAGGAAGTGAAGCACGGCGCCGCCGTATTGGCCACCGGGGCCAGGGAATACCAGCCTCGCGAATACCTCTACGGCGAAGACGACAAGGTGGTGACCCAGCTGGAGTTGGGCCAGTTGATCGACCAGGAAGACCAGAGGCTCTTGGAGTCCCAGAACCTGGTGATGATCCAGTGCGTGGGCTGCCGCAATGAGGACCGCAACTACTGCTCCCGGGTGTGCTGCAGCCACGCGGTAAAAAACGCCCTGAAGCTCAAGAACAAAAATCCCGAAATGGACATCTTCATCCTGTTCCGGGACATGCGCACCTATGGCTTTGCCGAGGACTATTACCGGGAGGCCTCGGAAAAAGACGTCAAGTTCATCTGCTACACTCCGGAAAACCCGCCCTCGGTGGAGGCCGCCACCGAAGGCGGCAAGGAGGTGGTCCGGGTCGGGGTGAGCGATCCCATCCTGGGCATGGAGGTGGCCATCGACGCCGACACCCTGGTGCTTTCGGCCGCGGTGATTCCTTCCGAGACCACCGAACAAATGGCCGGGCTGTTCAAGGTTACCCTGAGCCCGGACGGCTTTTACAAGGAGGCCCACGCCAAACTCAAGCCGGTGGATTTCGCCACCGACGGCGTGTTCCTCTGCGGCACCGCCCAGTATCCCAAGCACATACCCGAGACCATCAACCAGGCCTACGGTGCCGCCGGCCGGGTGCTCACCCTTTTGAGCCACGACACCGTGACCGCCTCGGGCGCCATCTGCGAGGTGAACGAGTACGACTGCATATCCTGCGGGGCCTGCATCACCGCCTGCACCTACAACGCCATCGATTTCGTGGAGACCCCCCAGGGCCGCAAGGCCCGGGTGAATCCGGTGTTGTGCAAGGGCGACGGCGTATGCAACACCAAGTGCCCCACCGGGGCGATTTATCTGAAGCATTCCACCGATGATGAGATCCTGAGTCAAATTGACGCGGCAATGCCCGCCGTCTTCAATTTGTAAAGATAGCTTTAACGGCCACAAAAGAGTTGCTGACCAAGGAGGCGACAAGCAATGAACCCTAGCCAGAAATTTCAACCGCGTATTCTGGGGTTTGTGTGCCATTGGTGAGGATATGGCGCCGCAGACATGGCTGGAGTTTCCAGACTACAATACGCAAATGAAATAAGGCTTATTCGCGTCATGTGCTCCGGCAGGGTGGACCTGGAGTTCATCCTGCGGGCCTTTGCCAACGGCCAAGACGGGGTGTTCATCGGCGGTTGCCGCCTGAATGAATGCAACTACATCACCCACGGCAATTATGACGCCTTAGGCAACACCTTGATCGTGAAAAAGATCCTGGAGCACCTGGGCCTCAACCCGGACCGGCTCAAGATCGAGTTCATGAACGCCAGCGACGGCAATCTCTTGGCCGAGGTGATCAACGACTTCTGCTCGGAAATCCGCGAACTGGGCCCCCTGGGCCAGGGCGAGGGCCTGGACATCGCGGATTTGAAGTTCAAGCTGGAGGCGGTCAAGCGCCTGGTGCCCTATATGCGCCTGGTGGAGCGGGAAAGGCTCCGGGTGCCCACCAAATCCAAAGAGGCCTTTGAAGAATTCTTCGCCAGCCAAGAGGCGGACAAGCTGTTCCAGGAGCTCATCCTGGACAAGATGGTCATCAGCCAGATCATGCAGCTCTTAAAAGAAAAGCCGCTGTCCACCGGTGATATCGCCGAAAAAGTGGGCCTGAACCCCTCCGAGGTGTCCAAGCACATGAACACCACTTCCATGCACGGGCTGGTGCGCTACGACGTGGACCAGAAGTGCTTTGCCCTGGCCTGAGATTGAATGCGCATGCGCCCCAGCGGGCGCAAGAGGACGGTTATGACAGAGTCTGTTGATATCGAGGGAATCGACCAGATAATCGACAAGTATCAGGCTGAGCCCAGTTCGCTGATTCAGGTGCTTTTGGAGATTCAAGCCCAGCACCACTGGCTGCCCAAGGAGGCCCTGGAGCGGATCAGCGAACGTCTGCAGGTTCCCCTGACCCAGATCCTGCACATAGCCACTTTTTACAAGGCCTTTTCCCTGGTGCCCAAGGGACGCCACGAGATCCACATCTGCATGGGCACTGCCTGCCACGTGCGCGGCGCCCAGCGGGTGCTGGACACGGTGCAGGATGCCACCGGCATCAAGCCCGGCGAAACCGACCTGGACTTGCGCTTCAGCCTGGACACGGTCAACTGCCTGGGCTGCTGCGCCCTGGGGCCGGTGATGGAGATCGACGGCAAGACGCACGGCAACATATCGGTCGCTGAAACCACGGAAGTACTGGAAAGCTACGAGTAGGGTCTAATCATGCCGCTGATAAATTCGATAGCTGAACTGGATGCCATGCGGGCGGAGATTCTGGCCCAGCGGGACCCCAACAAACCCTGCATAACCCTCTGCGCCGGTTCGGCCTGCCACGCCACCGGCAGCGGCGAGGTGGCCGCCGCCATCGAGGCCGAGATCAAGAAGCAGGACCTGGGCGCCCAGGTGGACTTCCGCCAGACCGGCTGCCACGGCTTCTGCGAGCGAGGCCCCATCATCGTCATCCACCCCGAGGAAATCTGTTACTTCCAGATAAAGCCCGAAGACATCCCCGAGATCATCTCCGAGACCATCCAGGGAAAAAAGATCGTGGAGCGGCTGCTCTACACCGATCCTGACACCGATGAAGCCATCGTGCACGAATCGGAGATCCCCTTTTACAAGAACCAGGAGCGGCTGGTCTTCGGCTCCAACGGCAACATCGACCCCAAGAGCATCGAGGACTATCTGGCCATCGGCGGCTACTCCGCTCTGGCCAAGATGCTTTCCACGATGACCCCCGAGCAGGTCTTGGACGAGGTCAACAAGGCCAACCTGCGTGGACGCGGCGGCGGCGGCTTCCCCGCGGGCCGCAAGTGGGCAGAGTCGCGCAACGCCCCCGGTGACAGCAAGTACGTGATCGTCAACGCGGATGAGGGCGACCCCGGCGCCTACATGGACCGCAGCCTCTTGGAGGGCAATCCCCACTCCATCCTGGAGGGCCTGACCATCGGGGCCTATGCGGTGGGCGCCAGCGAGGGCTACATCTACGTGCGCCAGGAATACCCCTTTGCGGTGGAGAACGTGAACATCGCCATCAAAAGAGCCCATGAATACGGCTTTCTGGGCCAGAACATCCTGGATTCGGGCTTTGACTTCACGGTCACGGTGCACCAGGGGGCCGGCGCCTTTGTCTGCGGCGAATCCAGCGCCCTGATGACCGCCCTGGAGGGCCGGGTGGGCGAGCCTAGGCCCAAGTACATCCACACCGCGGTCAAGGGAGTCCGGGACAATCCATCAGTCCTGAACAACGTGGAGACCTGGGCCAACGTGCCCCTGATCGTCAATAAAGGCGCGGAGTGGTTCAGCCAGTACGGCACCGAGGGCAGCAAGGGCACCAAGATATTCTCCCTGGTGGGCAAGATCACCAACACCGGTCTGGTGGAAGTGCCCATGGGCATGACCCTCAAAAAGATCATTTACGACATCGGCGGCGGCATCCCCGGGGGCAAGGAATTCAAGGCGGTGCAGACCGGCGGGCCCTCCGGCGGCTGCATCCCCGAAAACCTGCTGGACTTGGAGGTGGGCTTTGACGAGCTCACCGAGGCCGGCTCCATGATGGGTTCCGGCGGCATGATCATCATGGATGAGGACACCTGCATGGTGG
>JANQFN010000212.1 GCA_028277825.1 Desulfarculaceae bacterium | reverse complement strand
GGCGCTGCAATACGTCGATGACCTGGGCCACGGTGGATTTCTTTTGGCCCACCGCCACGTAGATGCACTTAACATCAAGACCCTTTTGGTTGATGATGGCATCGACCAGAACCGCGGTTTTACCGATCTGGCGGTCGCCGATGACCAACTCACGCTGGCCGCGGCCCACCGGGGTCATGGCGTCCACCGACTTGAGTCCGGTGTACATGGGCTCGTTCACCGATTGCCGGGCCACCACGCCGGGAGCCACCACCTCGATGCGCCCGCGCTCGTCGGTGTCGATGGGCCCCTTGCCGTCCAGGGGGTTGCCCACCGGGTCGATGACGCGGCCGATGACCGCGTCGCCCACCGGCACGTCGGCGATGCGGCCGGTGCGCTTGACCGGGTCGCCTTCCTTGATGTGCTCCACGTCGCCCATGATGGCCACGCCCACGTTGTCTTCCTCGAGGTTGAGCACCATGCCCAGGGTGTTGTGGGGGAATTCCAAGAGCTCACCGGCCATGGCCTTTTCAACGCCATAGACGCGGGCGATACCGTCGCCTACGCTCAGCACCGTGCCGGTCTCGCTGACCTCTACCTTCTTGTCGTAATCCTTGATCTGCTCGCGGATTACCTGGCTTATCTCTTCAGCTCTGATCTGCATTAGGCGTAATCACCCCTTCTCAAAGAATCCTTCAAAGTATCCAGCTGGCTTTTGACGCTGCCGTCCAGCACCAAGTCGCCGATCTGGGCGCGCACGCCGCCGATCAGGCTGGAGTCCTCTTTAATTTCTATGACCACATCACTTCCGGCCAGCTTGGCCAGCACGTCCTTGATGCGGGAGACTTCCTCTTCGCTCAACGCGGCGGCCGAAACCACCTCCGCCCGGGTTATGCCCTTTTCCTCGTCCACCAAGCCCGAATACACCTGGCTGATGTCCTTAGTGGCCGCGATGCGGCCGCGGTCCATTAGAAGGCGAAAGAAGTTGGCCACGATGGGGTTGAGCCCCAACTTGTCCAGGAAAGTGTTAAGGAGCTTGCTGCGGTCCTCGAACTCGATGGCCGGGTTGGCCAAGACCTGCTCCAACTCGGGAGACTCGTCGAACAACGAGGCCACCTGAGCCAGCTCAGAACCGTATTGCTCCAGATTGCCGTCCTCCTTGCCGATCTCCAGCAAGGCGCGGGCATAGCGTTTGGCTACGATCAAGCTGGTCACTGTACCTCCTGTGAAACCTTATCCAGATACTCGCCCACCAGGCGGGTCTGGTCGTCGGCCGTGATTTTTTCCTTGAGCAGGTCCTCGGCCAGAGAGGCGCTCATCTCGGCCACCTCCCGCCTCAGTTCGGCCTTGGCCATGGCGGTTTCCTGCTCGATGGTGAAGCTGGCCTGGTCCTTGATGCGGATCGCGGTCTCCTCGGCCGAGGCGATGATCTTGGCCATCTCGCGCTCGCCCTGGGCCCTGAACTCGGCCAGGATATTCTCGCGCTCGCCGGCGGCGTCGGCCAGGCGCTGCTCCATCAGGGCGAATTCGCGGCGGGCCTCTTCGCGCTTGGCCTCCAGCTCCTCTAGCTCTTCCTTGATCTGCTCGGTGCGCGAGGCCAGACCGGCCTTGAGCGGCTTGCGCACCAGGATGACGATCACCCCCACCACCACCACGAAGTTCATGATGCGGTAGATGAAGTCCCAGACCTGGTGCTCGCTGACCCCGCCGCCGCCAGCAGCAATGGCCGTACCAGCGGATAATATAATAGCCACGGCGGCCAGCAGGGGGAGGAGACGCCACAACGTCTTTATAGACATCACTGGATGCTCCTTCCCAAAAGTTTAGTGGCCAGCTCCTGTCCGAAGGACTGGACCTGGCCCTTGAGCTCATCCCGGGCGGCGCCGATCTCGCCGGCGATCTCATCCCGCACCTTGGCCACGGATTTTTCCATTTCCGCCGTGGCCGCGTCGATGATCTCCCTCTCTTTGTTGTGCCCCTCGCTCTTCATCTCCTCGCGGGTGGTCATACCCTCTTTGCGGGCCTGGGCCAACTGGGCTTCCAGCTCCTCGGCCTTGGCCTTGATGCCTTCCTCGGAGGAGGTGATGTCGCTGCCCAGTTGGGCGATCTTTTCGGCCCGCTGGGCGATGATGCCCCGGATGGGCTTGTAGAGGAGGTAGTTGAGGGCCACTATCAATAGCAGAAAGTTGCCTATCTGCCAAAAGAGAGAGGCGTCAATGTCAATGCTGACCATAGACCTTTTCGCTCCCGCAATTCGTGGAGTGCGCGGCCCGCGCACTTTGAGGTTGTGAGCTGTGGCCTGCCTGTTGAAATTTGCCTGAAATATGCCTGGCTTAAGGCCCCAGGCCGCCAGAAACACCGCCTCTGGTCACCTGTTACCAAAAACACAAGCTGGGCACTTGTACAATATTTCTCTACCTCTGTCAAAACTTTTTTTAAGGATAATGGCGGCTTTGAGGGACCTGGCCTCGCTTTTTTGGGGGCCCCGGAACAGGGGTGAAAAAACACCGGACCCGGTCGCGCCGCCCGGCGGTTCCAACCCGATTTGGGGACAGGTTTTTGGTCTTTGGCGGGTTAGCTGGAGGCGCCGGAAAGCAGTTTGATCTTGGAGGCGCGTTCGTCGTCCTCACCCAGGGCCATGTGGCAGTGGCCCTGGAAGAGCACTCCCTCTTCCATCACCACCAGCGGCGCGGATACGTCGCCAAAAAGCTTGCCCGGCTTTTTGAGTTCTATACGCTCGCTGGCCTGGACGTCGCCATTGACCGTACCGCTGATCACCACGTTGTTGGCGCTGATGCTGGCCTCCAACACCGCGTCGGAGCCCACCAGCACGGTACCCTCGCCGCTGATGCTGCCCTTGAACTCGCCGTCCAGGCGGGCCTGGCCGCTGAATGTGAGATTGCCCTCGCTGGTGTTGCCCTTGCCCAGGTAGAAATTAACCTGTGAGTCGTGGCGTCTTTTGCCCAACTTGCGCCTCCCAAAATCCCGGCCTGGAGCTTATTGCCACCGGGTTGGCTGTAAAAATCGCGGCCGCTGTGGTATCAAGGGACCGGCGGTGCGGCCTCAAGGCCCCGGGCCCTGTTGTGGAATTAGCATGCTGCCAGCGGTGCCCGCAAGCCTAAAGAGGCCGGTCACAGTAAAGTCACGGTTTCCTCAAGTTACCCAGGGAGTTTAAGGCCCCAGCACTCCCGGAGAAAGCAGGTGTCAGGTGCCGGTGTTAAAAATTCACGTATCCACGGAACTGGAGCCGGATTCCTGCCGGGCCCTGGCCCGGGAGGCCCGCCGGGCGGTGGTGGAAACCCTGGAGTTGCCCCCGGGGTTCGGCAAAGTGATCCTCTACACCACCCCGCCCCACTGCCGCAGCGTGCATGAGTCACGCGATCCCAACTTCGTGCTGGCCGAACTGCTAATGTTCCGCGGCCGGCCCGACCGGCTCAAGGGCGCGCTCTACCAGCGGTTGAACCAGTTGATCTGCCAGCACACCGGGGTGGACGGCAACAACGTTTTTATTAATATCATCGAGTCGCCCCGGGCCGACTGGGGCATCCGGGGCGGTCAGGCAGCCGGTTCGGTGGATCTGGGCTATTAGGGAAGTCTCCGACGGATTGGAAAGAGCGAAGAGCAGGGTTCGCAGGGTGTATATACTCATTATTTGAACCCAGACTTTGGAGAAAGGGTTTTATTGATCTAGCCTCATATGTTAGATTTTTGATGCCTTCCCCTCTAAATCAAATGTAGCATTACATGCAATTTTTGATCGGTGCTTGATGCGCCATTTCCAAAGTGAGGCGGTCCGTCAAGAAAATTGACGAATGGCCAGACCGGCGACGGGGCCTTTCGCCGGTGTGATAAATCAAAGCTGAGAAGCTTCAGGGGACATTTACCGAATGAAATCTTGTAGGTAGCGCAGGCTTCCAACAAGGGACTCGTTTGGGCGCAACAACACAATCTCATAACATAAAGCCATCCATCCAATTTTTACTTAGGGGGCTATCATGCGTGGGGAGTCTCTAAAAAAAACCTCCTTGATCACTATCATATTGGTGTCCTTTGTATTAGCCGGACTAGGGTGCGCAACAACGCAAACCGTGGGCAACTCTGAACAAGGGGGGATGGAAGGTGAGGCTCAAGCACAGCAAGAGTCTACTCCCAAAGGAAAAGTTGAATACGGTGTGTTCTTTACACCGTCAGAGCACGTCATTGAATTAATGAAAAAAAATGATCTTGATGGCGCTTCCAATGTTTATGAAGAAAACAAGAACCACTTCACCCCACCTGGAAAAAAGGAGGGCTTGACCCTTGATCAAGTAAGCACTTTTATCAGGGGAATTAAGAAGAAACCGCGCCTGGTGGCCAATGATCTGGCAATTGCTTTGCAAAACAAGTACACCACAGAAATAAATGGCTATAACAAGCGGCTGATGGTCGTCAATTGGCCGGCTCCCAGTTCACAGTGGGAGTCCATTGAAAGGCTTCTGCAAAGGTCATCAGATCTTAAGGCAGAAATCGATAGCCATGAAATCTTGGCGGATCTGCACCACCTACCCACCAATTACAGCATATTCGCCAATAACATCAATTCCTTAAGCAACAAGATCAAGAATGCGGCCGATACTCAATTCGCCCAATATCCGCTTAATAAAGAGCCAAGCTTCTTTTCAATTTACCCGGTCAAAATCAATGGACATGATTTCCTAGAAAAACATTCCGAGCAAGTAGTTGAACGCCTGGAAAAGTCGGATGCAAAAAGCATCTGCGATTTTTTCAATATTTACCAGTCTTACCTAACGGATGACACTAAGCAGCAAGTGGCTGTGTGTCATCTCGAAAGTTCAATTAAAAAGCATTCACAAGGCAAACCACCAAACGTCATGGCTGTCTTGGCGGGAATTAGCGATACCACAAAGGCGGGCCTGCCGCTCAAAGAGGTGCCTTCATCCAAGGTTGCCTTGATCGATGTGACCAGCAAGGCCTTAAAAAAAGAAAAGCAAATAGAGTTTCCCATAGCATTGGATATCAATTTGCCGATTCAAGCAAAGCAAGTGGAGCTAGACAAGGCCTTCGACAATCCGATGTCGCAGAAAACTGACTTGCTGGTTGTTTTGAATATTGTAGCTGCCAAGATAACCCGAAAAGTTTCCAAAGCCAGTTTGGTTAAGTCGACTTTTCAATCGGGCTCCAGACAGCTCCCCAACCCGGACTATGGAGCTGCTCAGGCCGCAGTGACCGAAGCGCAGAACAATCTGACCTCAGCGCGAATAAGTGCCGCGACCAGCGGTAACACAGGACATTGGATAGGGAACATTGCTTCAGGAATTATACACGGCGCTATTATTGGTTCAGCCAGAAAGAAGCTCAATGAGGCAGTATATAATTTAAGAAACACCCCTGCCCATATCGATGAGCCGGTATACAGCAAGTATCAATTCAGGGTGGCCAACATTGATGTGGCCAAAGAGGGGGTAGTTTACTATTACGTCGTAGATAGGCAACGCAAGGTATATACAAGAGGCATCTTCGATGCAAAGCAAACCCAACAGTTTGTTGTCGCCTACAACCTCAGGGAAGAGGATGCACAATATTGGAAGCTTTCAAGTAAATATGAAACTGAGCAAGACATAGAAAAGATGGAACAAGAGCCTTTGGAAGTTAAGTTGTCGGATATCCTTGATCGCTTTACCTCTAAACCAGGAAAAACGAAGAAGATGCCTTCCTTGGTGGCGTTGCGCACCGACATGCTTAAAGAAAAGAACCGGGCTCTGGTTAAGCATGAAAAAGAAAAATACTACGCAAAACCCAGAGACGACAGGAGGTTTAAAAGTGTAGTGGTGGTCTATCATCCGGGAGGCGGGCTTGGTACTGGTTTCTATGTAAAAGACGACCTGGTTTTGACCAACTACCACGTTATTGAGGGCTCCAAATACGTTGAAATGAAAACATATGATGGTCAGGAAACTTTTGGGAAGGTCGTGGCCAGTGATGTCAGGTTGGATTTGGCATTGATTAAGGTGCAATCCCGAGGCATACCTCTGCAGTTCAGCAAGGAAAAAACGCTTCCCTTAGGCGATACCGTGGAGGCGGTAGGGCACCCCAAGGGTTTGGAATTTAGCATCACCAGGGGCGTAATCAGCGCCCTAAGGAAAATCGATAGTAGATTCACGCCGGGTGGAAAGAAAATTCTTTTTGTTCAGTCAGACGTGGCTATAAATCCGGGGAATTCAGGCGGCCCCCTATTTTTGGGCAAAAAAGTGGTGGGAGTGAATACCCAGAAGCTAGCCGCCACTGAATTGGAGGGGCTTGGCTTCTCCATACATTTTTCTGAGGTGAATAATTTCTTGCGCGACTACTTGAACGGCAAGCAATAGGAGAACGTGATGAATTGGCCTAAAGTCGCCGTTGGTCTATTGGCAGTCATTTACTTGTTTATTCTGTCAGCGTGTGGGGATCGCTCCCGAATGGGCATGGTTCGCGATGAGAGAACCGGGCTTCAATTTGGCTCTGTAATCGAAAAAAGCGTTGTCGTAGATTCAAGCCAATTTGCCAACAATAAAATAAAAGTCCGCATACGCAACACATCCGGTGACCCTGCCTTCGACATGTACAATTTCAGGGTGCAGCTTGAAGACGCCTATCGCAACAATGGCTATTCACCAACCAGATCCAATGACTTTGGCATTATGTTAGATATCAACGTAGTTTATTCTGGACAAATTACTAGAGACCGTGCAATGCAATATGCATTCCTCGGTGCCGCACTTGGTGCCGCAGGAGGTTATGCGGCTAACACACGGGGCGGTACCGGGTTGGGGGCCGCAACCGGGGCCACTTTAGGCAGCATCCTTGGCAGCTACGACCGGGATGAAACTTTTATTGTTATTTCAAGTGTTACTATTGCAGTCATGGAGCCCAAAACAGGAGAAAGAAAAACCACCATAGTGTTCGGGGGTAACGTTAAAAAGGAAAAGAGTGAAAAGGCTGGCTTCAGGCCATTTAGAATGCGCGACAAGGTTGGTATTGCGGTTTTCGCCGGAGGAAAAAACATTGCTCAATCAGCAATTGCTGATGGGGTGCGGCAGAGATATCTTAGAATACTGACTGACATTCTTTAAGACTCATATAATCCTTTTCTGCGACTGACCAGGATTTACAGGTACTAGGAGCATTCAAGATGAGCCAACATATTGAATACAATAATATTCTGGTCTTAAAAGGCAGCCCGCGCAAAAAAGGCAACAGCGCCACCCTGGCCGAAGAGATCGCGAACGGGGCCACCGCGGCAGGGGCCTCAGTGGAATCCATCTATTTGCACGGGCTGGACATCGCCCCCTGTCAGGCCTGTTACGCCTGCCAGACACCGGACAGCAAAGGCTGCGCCATTGACGACGACATGCAACAGATCTATCCCAAGCTGGTGGACAGCCAGGCCTGGGTCTTCGCCTCGCCGGTGTATTGGTTCAACATGTCGGCCCAGACCAAGCTCCTGTTGGACCGCTGCTTCGCCCTGATGGCTTACGACAAAAAGGCCTTTTTGCGCAAAAAGATCGCCGTGGCCATGGTCTACGGCGACGCCGATGCCTTTGTCTCCGGCTGCGTCAATGCCCTGCGCTGTTTTCAGGACGCCTTTTCCTATGTGGGCGCCAAGCTGGTGGGCTCGGTTTACGGCAGCGCCAATGACCCCGGCGAGATCGCTGACAACGCCGCGCTTTTGGCCCAAGCCCGTGAGTTGGGCGAGAGGCTGGCTAAATGAAGCCGGCTCGGGGCCCGGCGGCTCAATACTGCGGCAGGCTCAGGGTGGCCAAGACCCCGTCCTGGCTGCGGTTTTCCACCGTAATGGCCGCACCCAGTTCCTGGGCCATGCGCTGCACCCGGGTAAGGCCCAAACCAACGCCCACCGCCTTGTCCGTGAAGAAGGGATCATATAAATAGGGCATGGATTCCGGTGGAATACCCCGGCCGTTGTCGCGCACCATGAGCAGGGCCTGACCAGGCTCCTGGCTGAGTATCACTTCTATGCGGCCACCCTCCGCGGGCAGATGCTCCAGGGCGTTGACCACCAGTTCGCGCAATATCAGGCCGATGAGTTCGGGATCGCTGAGCACCTCCAGCGGCAAGGCCTCCAGGCTCAGGCGGGCCTGAGGGCACTGGCCCGCGGCCAGCCCGCGCAAATCTTCAACTATTTGCTCTAATTCAAGGTGGAGCTGCAGGCGGCGGGGCCGGGCGTTGGGCAGAGCCCGGTATTGGTTGACCGCCTCCACGATATCCAAGAGCCGCTGGCTGGCGCTGAGGATGCGCTCCATGTGCCCGATCTCCGGGTCGTCAGGCTCCCGTTTTTTCAAGAGATAATTGGCAAAGCCCCCGATGGACATAGTGGGGTTTCTTATCTGGTGGGCCACCGCCTCGCTGAACTTGTGCAGGTTTTCGATGTTGGTCTGCTGGGCCTGGTTGCGGCTTTTGAGTAAATGCTTCTCTTTTTCGTGCAGGAGCACCACTTCGGTGATGTCCACGAAGTTCAAAAAAATGCCGAATATCTTGCCGTAGCTCTCCAACAAAGAGAAGTTGGCGGTGAGATAGCGTTCGCTTCCGTCCGGGGTCCGGTAATTCACCTGCATAACACTGGCCGGCACTTGCCCGGTGGTGGCCTCCTGCACGATTTGGCGGATTTGGGGGCCTTGCGGGGTGCCGGCCAGCAGGAGTTCCAGGGTGGCGGGGTCCATGAGGGCCTCTTGGCTGAAGCCGAACATCTTCTCCGCCGCCTGGTTGGCAGCATATACCCGGCCGGCGGTGTTGAAGATCAATACCCCGGAGGCCAGGCTCTCCAAAAGGCTCTTGAAGTAACTGGACCGTATGAATTGCAGCATGGGCTCCGCCTGGTTGGGGGGCAGGTCTTTGGGGCGCATCTCACCCCTGGGCCGCCACAAGGAGGCCCAGGATCGGAGCTTAGCACAGGCTTGTCTGGAGTTATGCGTCGGTTAGGTTGAATTTGGGAGACATTGCCCGGGCCCGGTCTCGGCCCTAGGGCCGCCTCACCCCAGAACTCTGAGAAATAAGTTGGGCCTCATGGGGCGCAGTTATAGATACCTCCAAAATAGACAAGCAACCGGCAGGCAGGAAAGGCCAATCGGCTGCTCATCTTTTCTCACTCACCTTTTTCTGCCTGTTCCTTGAGGATCACCTCCTTGCCGCAGAGGTCGCACTTGCCGTCCTCGGTGATGCAGGGCTGTTTGGGGGCCTCACCACCACAGATTCCGCACTTGGGCATACAAATCACCTCCCTTCATAAGAATTCGCAGGTTACATGCTCATCTGTTCTCGCAGCTTGCCGGCGATCTCCGGACCCAGGGCCTTGGCCTGCTCCCAGGTCTCGGTTTGGTCCTCCACTCGGGAAAACTTCTCCGGCGTCACCTCGGTGTCATCGCCAAAAATCCAGGGCAGGGCGCTCATGGAACAAGTCTGGCCAAAGCCGCACACCATGCATTCCGGGTTGCCCACAATCTTCAGCTGGGCCAGCACATCCATGCCTTCCAGTTTCAGGGCATGGGCGATCTGGTCGCTGGCTTCCTCCAGGCCCGGGGCTCCCCGGCCGATGCCGGTGGTCACCACCACCGCCAGTTTGCCCCGGTTGAGACCGTTTTGATGTCGCAAGGAAAACAATCTCTCCAAAAAGGCCTTGGTGAAGCCATCCACCGAACCATAGGGCGAGTATCCTCCCATCACTATGGCGCCGGCCGCGCGCACCTTTTCGGCAAGTTCGGGAAAATCGTCTCTCACTTTGCAGATGTTGTCCCTGGTGCAACCCAGACAGGCGATGCAGGGACGCACCTTGACCTTGCTCAGCTTTACGAACTCGCTGGGCAGGCCGCTGCTTTCTAAAACCGCCTGAACCAGGCGGTCGGTGTTGCTGTTTTTAATGGGGCTGCCGGAAATGCCAAGAATCGGTGCCTGCATGATGCCTACTCCCTTACGCTTTGATTAAGTACATCTCCAATATGAGAAAGGGAGGCAGAAGAATCTGTAACAACTGCTACCAGTTGCAAAAAAAATGCAAATCCACCCCATAGCAGGGTTTGGCTGTGATCGGTTTATGGCAAACCCGAGTCACCAGGTCTTCATATCTATTATGGCTGGATTATCAGAGGCCTCTTGGCCGTTGACCGGCGTCAGTCAGGCCGATTTCAGGGCGGGCAGAATGATTCTTTTTTCTTCGTGAATTATTTTTCCGGCCAGTTTAAGGGACTTCATGGCCCGGGTTATGCTGACCCGGTGGGCCCCGGTCAAAAAACCCAGATCTTCGTGGGTCAAGGGAAATTGAATGATCACACCCCGGGAGCCGAGGGTCCCGTGCTCCCGGGCCACGCTGGATAGCACCCGGTAGAGCCGGTCTTCGATGTTGGTGACCGCCAAACTGCCTACCCGGCTGGTCAGCCAGGAAATTCTTTCGCTCAGGTTCTTTATGATCTGCAGGCCCAGGTTGGGGTTTTTCAAGACCAGCTG
>JANQFN010000187.1 GCA_028277825.1 Desulfarculaceae bacterium | reverse complement strand
TGGGGTTGAGTTGGAGGATCAAGACCTGGAAAAGGTGGCTGGAGGCTCTTTTTTTATGGCTATGCAGGGACCCTAATCAGAACGCTTACGGTTTTTCCTCAGTGGCCCAGTCCGAAGAAGAGGCCAAGGCCATCGTGCAGACAGCGGGTGATTATGACTTCAGCCAACAGGAGTGGGTTGAGGCCGTGCAGCTGCTGAAAATTATAGCGTCAGGCTTTGGGTCCCATGACTTGGATTTGGCGAGTGGCGGTAACTGGGTTGAAAACACAGGCCGCAGCATTTGGTAGTAGCCTAGTCTAGGTTGATATGGTTTTCAAATAAAGCGGGGCAGGCCAAAGGGTCTGCCCCGCTTTTCGTGGTATCCGGCTGTCGGCGCCGGGAGGGTGGGGTCATGCACCAAGGCTTGGGGCATACAGTTTGTAACTTTGTGATTTGTGCGTGCGGCAATTGGACTCACATGGGAAATTTCGTGTACCCTTGTGAAAGAGGCTGGCATCAGCATCTGGGAGGTATCATGTCATTGGAAAGCGCCCAAGCCTTTTTTGAGCTTTTGAAGAGCGATGCAGACCTGGCCCAGAAAATGACCGCCGCCCTGACCGAGGAACGGGCCTGGGAGATCATTCGCGCGGCCGGCGACTTTGACTTCAGCAGGGCAGAGTGGCTCCAAGTCCTGAACCAAGCTGCGGGCCGGGAATTGTCTGACGAGGAGCTGGACGTGGTGGCGGGCGGCGCCTGGCCCCTGCCTTTTGATCCGCAGAACTGGACCGCGCCGGGCGGTTCCTAAGCCTCTTTTACAACCTTTCTCAATCTGCAAAATGCTCAAAAAAAGGGCAGGGCTACAGGCAAAAAGTTTGCATATAGGCCCTGGTCAGACCAGAAATGGAAGCCTCTGGAAAAAATTTTTCGACAATTTTGGGTGGTGCCGGTCCCTAAAAAAGCCCCCAAAACAAGCCATGAAAAAACCTGAAAAGTCTGGTCAGACCACAGAAACCTTAATAGCATCTCTAGATTTACTAATAATAACAGAGACTAACCAGGCCAAGGATAATATACTATAAAATGTAGGTGATTATCACCTAAAAAAGTTTAGAAGCGGCGGCGATTTGCATAAAAATTGCCCTAATTATTTTAGGTGATTAAAAAAGTGAAATAAATGTTTTCAACAGGAGATTGTTTGTGCTACATTACTACTCGACGAGAGGATAGTTAGTAACTTTTTTGAGATTGTTCTTGAAGGTTGCTCACCTTTCGCCCATTCAGAAGGAACTTACAATTTAGCTGGAAGCGGCCCTGGGGCAGACACCTTTTTGGTTTCAACTCAGGGATCGAGCCAGGCGCCTTAAAAGACCGACGGCCGTGGGCATGGACCGGGGGTGTTTTAGAGAGGGGGCGCCTGGCCAGGCTTCCAGTAGTTGGGGAGACGGGGATGAGTCTCGAGGGATTCCTGATTAGTTTGGTCGGGGCCTGCCAGGCAGTCGCCGGACTGGGCGTGGTTTTGTGGATTACACAGAGCCCGCTGCTGGCAAACCGGGGAGAACACCTGGCCCTGGCCCTTTTTGTCTTTGCGGTGGGCGTTTCTTTCCTGCTTGTAGCTCACTTTTGGGACAAAAAGCGACACAAAATTGAACTTTCATTACAAAGACATAAATAGATTATTTAATAAAATACATTTAAAAAGGCGGCGCTGTGAAGCGCGGCCTTTTTTTGTGCTTTGAGCCCGAAAACCACTTGTCTAAACCATAAATCGCTTTTCTAGCCGCCCAACTTGCAAGCTCTTCTGATGGGTGATAGCATGCATAGCTTGGAAACGGGCCCGCCTCGGCGGGTATTTTTGCAGTAATATCAAGTCAAAGAGATTGCCATGGCACCTGAGGCGACCAAGACCTTTCAAGACCTGATCCTGGCCCTGGACCACTTCTGGGCTGATAGGGGCTGCTTTGTGGCCCAGCCCTATGACTTGGAGGTGGGCGCGGGCACCTTCAACCCGCACACCCTGCTCAGAGTATTGGGGCCCGAGCCCTGGAACGTGGCCTACGTGGAGCCCTCCCGGCGCCCCACGGACGGCCGCTACGGCGAAAACCCCAACCGCCTGCAGCACTACTACCAGTACCAGGTGATCCTCAAGCCCTCGCCCCTGGACGTGCAAGACCAGTATCTGGACTCGCTCAAGGCTCTGGGCATCGATTCCCTGGAGCACGACATCCGCTTTGTGGAGGACGACTGGGAGTCGCCCACCCTGGGCGCCTGGGGGCTGGGTTGGGAGATCTGGCTAGACGGCATGGAGATCACACAGTTCACCTACTTCCAGCAGGCCGGCTCCATTGATTTGGACCCCATCAGCGTGGAGCTGACCTACGGCCTGGAGCGCATCGCCATGTATCTGCAGGAAGTGGACAATGTCTACGACCTGGCCTGGAACGAAACCCTCTCCTACGGCGACGTGCACCACAAGGGCGAGTGGGAGCACTCCACCTACAACTTTGAGGTGGCTGACATCGACATGCTCTGGAGACTGTTCGACCTCTACGAAAAAGAGGCCCTGCGCGTCCTGGAACAGGGCCTGGTCTTGCCCGGCTATGACTTTTGCCTCAAGTGCAGCCACGTGTTCAACCTGCTGGAGGCCCGGGGCGCCATCAGCGTCACCCAGCGCACCGCCTATATCGCCCGGGTGCGGGCCATGGCCCGGGCCGCGGCTGAGGCCTATGTGGCCCAGCGCGAGGAAATGGGACACCCCCTCATGGCAAAGGAGGTGGCCTGATGGCTGAGCTGCTGTTCGAGATCGGCTGCGAGGAGATGCCGGCCCGCTTTGTGCTGCCGGCCATAGAGCAACTGGCCGACCTGGCCGGCAAGGAATTGGGCCGCCACGGCCTATTGGAAGAGGGCGCCCAGATAGACACCTGCGGCACCCCGCGCCGTTTGGCCGTGATTGTGAAAGGCCTGAAAGAACGCCAGGAAGACAAGGAAGAAACCGCCTTGGGGCCTCCAGTCAAGGCCGCGTTTGACAAAGATGGCAATCCCACCAAAGCGGCGATTGGATTCGCCAGGAGTCAAGGCGTCGAGGTCGATGAGCTATCCAAAGTGGCCACGGATAAAGGCGACCGGCTGGCGGCGGTTAAGACGCTGCCGGGAAGGCCCGCCGCCGACATCCTTCCCGAACTGCTTCCCAGCATGGTGGCTGCCCTGCATTTCCCCAAAACCATGCGCTGGGGCTCGGAAAGCTTCCGTTTTGCCCGGCCTTTGCATTGGTTCCTGGCCCTCTTGGATGGACAGGTGGTTCCTTTTGAACTGGCCGGCATCACCAGCGGCAATACTACCTATGGCCACCGCTTTTTGGCGCCAGCCCCCATCCAGATCAGCGCGGCGGATGAGTATTTGCCCAAGCTGGAAACGGCCCGGGTGATTGCTGACCGCGAGGCCCGGCGGCAGATGGTGGCCCAGGAGGTGCTGGCCGCGGCCCAGGCCGCAGGCGGCACCCTGTGCGAGGAGACCGCCGAGCGCCTGTTGGAGGAAAACACCGACTTGGTGGAGCAGGCCACCGCCTGTTGCGGGACCTTTGACGCGGAGTTTTTGGAGGTGCCCCGGCCGGTGATCATCGAGGCCATGGCCGGGCACCAGCGCTATTTCGCCCTGGAGGACGAGACCGGCAGCCTGCTACCGGCCTTCATCGCGGTGAACAACACCGAGCCCGATGACCTGGCCGTGGTGACCCGGGGGCACGAAAAAGTGCTGCGCGCCCGTTTGGCGGACGCCGCCTTTTTCTTGGGCGAGGACCGCAAAAAGCGCCTGATCGACTTTTTGGAAGATCTCAAACCGGTCACCTATCACGCCAAGCTGGGCTCATCCTATGAAAAGGTGGAGCGCTTCACCGCTTTGGCCGTGTTCCTGGCCGAGGAACTCAGCCTGTTCCCCAAGCAGGTTGCCCAGATCGAGCGGGCGGCACAGTTGGCCAAATGCGACCTGGTCACCGACATGGTGGGTGAGTTCCCCTCCCTGCAGGGCGTGGTGGGCACTGAATACGCCCGCCTGGACGAGGAAGAGGAAGAGGTCACCGAGGCCATCATGGGCCATTACATGCCGGTCGGCGCTGACGCGCCCCTGCCCGAGGGCTTTCCCGGCACCCTGGTGGGTATTGCCGACCGTTTGGACACCATCTGCGGCCTGTTCGGCATCGGCCAGACTCCATCCGGCGCGGCTGACCCCTATGGCCTCAGGCGGGCGGCAATCGCCATCATTCGCCTGATCAGCGAAAAGAAGCTGGTGCTGTCCTTGGAGAGCATGCTGGATAAGGCCCTGGAGGGCTTGGCACCCTGGCTGGAGCGGGACGCGGAGGAGGTCAAGGCCGAGGTCACCCAGTTTTTCAGCGCCCGTTTTGCCGGCATCATGGCTGAGCAGGGGGTACCCACCGACGTGGCTCAGGCGGTCTTGGCCGCGGGCCTGGATGACCTCTCCGCAACCGCCGAGCGGGCCGAGGCCCTGGCCGCGGTAAAGGACACCAAGGAGTTTGCGCCCCTGGCAATCGGCCTCAAGCGCGTGCTGAACATCCTCAAGAAAGAGGCGGACCAGGTGCCCGCAGAGGCGCCGGCCGCGGCCCTGATGAGCGAGCCGGCTGAGGAGGCCCTTCATCAGGCCATCTCCGGCTTGTCAGCCGAGGCGGCCGAGCTGTTCAGCGAGGGCGACTTTGCCGCCTTTTTGGCCAAGGTGTCCGCCCTCAAGGAGCCCATTGACACCTTTTTCGACGACGTGATGGTCATGGTGGAGGACGAGGCGGTCAGGAAAAACCGCCTGGCCCTGCTCAATCAACTGGCCGACCTGTTCGGCGGCTTTGCCCGCTTCGAGCATTTGCAACTGGTCTAGAACGCGTAGCGCAAAAACAAGAGCCCGGGGCCGTTTGGCTCCGGGCTCTTGTTGATAGCGAAAGCTGCCACCTTTATGGCGAATAACCATCAAGGAATGATTTCATCTAATAGCTTTTTCCGGTCAGCATTTCGCAACAAATCTTCCCACAATTCTCTATCCGATGATCCAGGTTTAAGACTATCGATGTAGGCATGTTTTAATTTTTCCGCGCCGGGTTCGTCTGCCATCATCATGGCAAATACATAATTTAGGCCGTTTGTCTCCTTACGATCTCTGTATCCTTGAAGAATTTTTTTATAGCAATTCATGTAGTTGTACTTGGGATATCTCATGCGTTCCCACAGCATACAGCGATACATGGCCGCCTCAAGGTTCGAAGGTTGAATTGCAATATAGCGATTACTTAGATCAAGCGCTTCCTGATATCGTTTCTGCCTGGCGTAAAGGCGGGCCAGACTATCAAGTACGCTTAAATCGTCTGGCTTTATTAATAATGCTCTTTTGTAAAGCTGCTCGGCTTTTTTACGGCCTTCTTTTCTGTCATACGTATTCAATATTGCCATGCCCGCAAGAAATTCCAGGCAGCGTACGTCGTCTTTCTTTGATTCTTTATTACACTCCTTTGTTTTTTCCTCGAAATACTTATTGGACGCGGCGCTAGTGAATGGAACGGCTGCGGAAAAGAACAGCAGGCAACAAACGATAAATTGCCAAGGTTTTGCTATCTTAAAAAGTTCTTGAAGATTCCGATGTTTCTTCCTCATACAACCCCCCTAGATTTTAATCACATTTATCGTATGCTGGCGGACGCAAGCTGTCAACCAGTAAGGTTCTGTTATCATGGATTAGATTATATTACATTGGTTTCAGTTATTTCGATAGGTATCATCTTGGTCGCAACAGACGACCAAGGATTGCCACTAGTTGACTCGAATTGATAGCCTGTGTCTATCCTCAACGAATACTTGTTTTCAGGATCAGGTGGTTCAAAGTCAAAATATGCAACACCCATATCATAACGTCCATCTTTCACGGAAAGCACTGGTACTCTTTTATTCATACCTTTACTTGCCACCAATTTATTCTTCTTCATTAAATAGACTGTCATATTGAAACGTGGAATTCCGCCTAGATTTTTGGCCGCCGTATCTCCCGAGGCAGTAATTGTTAATCTATTGTTTCTGATGGTAAAAGATCCTTTGACTGAAAAAGAACTGTGAGGGCCAACACCCTGCTTTTTTAGATCATCCATCTCACTTATCCAAAACTCTGTATATTCTTTATAGTGGTAAATGGGTGGTGCACTAGCCCTCACTCCCGCACAAATCGCTTCGCGCTGTTCAGCGCTGAGCAAGGACTTGCCTCCATTCAGATAAAACATTTTCTGCAAATGCCTCTCTATGGCATCCAATACACAATTGCAGTCAATATTGCCTTTTTGATCTCGCCCGCAGCGAAAGGACAACTTACTGCCAGTTTCGGTCAGGATCAATTCCACCTTACCTGCCGCGCCAGCCCCGGCGCCATATGACACGGACACCTCGAAATGATCCAACACATTGGTGCCCATCTCTGCAACATATTCCTGGGCCATGTAGTCCCGCACCAGGGCGTAGAAATTCGGCTTCATGCGCGCCGCCCGGGCAAAGTCCAACCTGAGCCCCATCTCCCTGACTGCCCCGGCCTCTATATTTGCCCAGCAGCGGTCAGCGTCCCATTTGCCGTCGCCGCGAAAGGTCACTGGTACGTCGAATTGGCAGGATCTTTTTTCAGGTAACAGTATTACGCCTTGTCCCCAATCGCTTTCCAGCAATTCAGATAAGTTTATGTTCAGCACGTCTTCCGTCCTTTCCCTGTAGACAAAACCATCCTGCAAGGAGCCTACGCACAAACCCCGGCCGGCGGACAGGAAGCCAGCGCACAAAAACATCTCCGCGCCTCTGTCCTTTGCGGCCCGCTTTGTGTCAAAATCTGGTATGAGCCCTGGGACCACTGATCGCTAAGGAAGGATGTCTGGATGTTGAGCCGTTATTGTCTGCACCTGGTTATGCTGCTCGCCGCCTGCCTGGCTCTGGCCTCCTGCGATAGCGGCGCCATGGCCCCGCCGCCAGGCATGTCGCCCCAGGTGAAGGGCTATGCCGTGGAAAAGCACGGTGAGGAGGGCTGGGAGCAGAGTTTTTCTTTTGGCAGCTTCGTCTTGGAGCAGCGCCCGGCCGGCCGCGGCAAGCCCGGCGACTGGGCCTTTTTGGGCCTGAAAACGTTCCAGCCCGCCTCGGTATACACCTTCAACTTGCGCGAGGAGGTGGGCAGCGGCTGGGCCTGCCGCTGCGCCCTGGGCGCCGTCAACATCCAACCCCAGATCAACATACCTGGCCTGGTGCCCATTGACCGCGTGGGCGAGGGCTCGGCCCGGCTCATCCTGGGCTGTGAGTTCCAACTCAGCCTCAGGACCACCTGGCGCATGTCGCTCAGCTCCAACGGCGAGGGCTGGGAACTCAGCGGCCTTTTGAGCGATGGCGCCCAGACCTCCATCCGGGTGCTGGCATCCCAGGAACTGGCCGGGCAGAGCACCATGAGCAAGCCGCCGCTGTCGCGGCCCCTGCAGACCTGGCGCCAGTTTCAGGAGAGCGCCGCGGGTTATGCCTTTGAACTCAGCGGTAAGAACCTGGGCGGGGTGCGCGTGGCCGGTGAGCAAACCGTGTGGCTGCCCCCAGGCAAACTGCGCGCGCCGGTGGCCTGCGCCTCGGCCGCCCTTTTGATGCTCAGGGACCTGAAAATACCCCGCTCCAAGTAGCTCCGTGCACCTTCAAACTTAGTCCGCACCTGTATAGCCCAATATCTGGGTGTTACGTCAGTCATACACCACTCAATATGGTGTAATCGGTTGACTTGGCCCCCCTGGTTTGCTTATTATTAGTGAACTCTAGCGTGGGGAGGCCATGAAGGTCCGGCGTCTGGATATCTCCGGTTTTAAGTCCTTTGCAGACCGCACGGTAATGGACTTTTCCGAGGGACTTTGCGCGGTGGTGGGTCCCAATGGCTGCGGCAAGTCAAACGTGGTTGACGCGGTACGTTGGGCCCTGGGCGAGCAGTCGGCCCGGCAGTTGCGTGGCCAGTCCATGGAAGACGTGATCTTTGCCGGCGCCGAGGAGCGCAAGCCCTCGGGCATGGCCGAAGTAAACGTGGTGTTTGAAAACGACGGCAGCGTGTCGGCCGCGGCCTATGCCGGTCTTTCCGAGATTATGGTCACCCGCCGCCTGTACCGCAACGGCGACAGCGAATACCAGATCAACCGCATGTCATGCCGGCTCAAGGACGTGCAGCAACTGCTCATGGACACCGGCCTGGGCAACCGGGCCTATGCCATCATCGGCCAGGGCCGGGTGGCCGCCTTCATCGACGCCAAGCCCGATATCCGCCGCCTCTGGGTGGAGGAGGCCGCTGGCATCACCCGCTACAAAAACCAAAAAAAGGTCTCCTTGCGCAAAATGCAGGGCACCAAGGACAACCTGGCCCGCTTGGAAGACATCCTCTTGGAGGTCACCACCCAGATGGAGCGCCTGAAGCGCCAGGCCAAAAAGGCCGAGCGGCACAAGGTGCTCCGTGACCAGATCCGCGATCTGGACCTGAACATAGCCAGCTTGGAGTACAGCCAGCTCAGCCAGGGCCTGAGCGAGGCCGCCGCCGAGGAAGAGGCCGCCGCCGCCGGCCTACAGTTGGCCCAGCAGCGCCTGGGCTCCCTGGAGGCCGACCTGGAGACCGCCCGTTTGGCCCTGTTGGAGGCCGAGGAGGAGATCCGCTCCTCCGGCGCCCGCCGCCTGGAGGCCCAGGGCGCCATCCAAAAAGCGGAAAATGACCTCATCCTCATGGGGCGGGAGGCCGAAAACCTCAAGCGCCAGCAGGAGCGTCTGGCCCTGGAGCGCGAGGAACTCAAGGCCGGACTGGCCCAGAGCCAGCGCGAGCTGAACCGCGCCCGCCGGGTCTTGGCCCAGTCCCAGTCCCGCTCCAGTGAGAGCGAGTTGGCCGTGGACGAGGCCCAGCAACAGGTGGCTGAACGCCAGGATGCCCTGGCCCGGGCCGAGGCCGCGGTGGATGCGGCCAAGGCCGAACTGGTGGACCACATGTCCCTGTTGAGCCAGCACAAGAACCGCCTGGGCGACCTGCGGCGGGGAAGGGGCGAACTGGAGCGGCGCGGGGAGCAGTTGGAGGAGCAGCGCGCTCAGTTCGCAGCCGAACAGGAGCAGTTCACCGTCCGTTTGACCGAGGCCCGGGATCAGGTAGAAGCCCTGCGGGCCAAACTGGAAGACGCCGCGGCCCGGATCGCCGGCCTGGGCGCCCGCCGCAAGCAGCAGCAGGAGGCCTTGGGGGCTCTCAAGCGCAAGGAGGAGGAGGCCTCCCGCCGGCGCTACGACCTGGAGGCCAAGGTGGACGCCCTGAGCCTGTCCTTAAAGTCCCTTGACTGGGCTGGGGGCGGGGTGCGCCAGGTTCTGGAAGCCGCCCAAAACGGCGCCTTGCCCATCGAGGTGCTGGGCGTGGTGGCTGAAAAACTGGCCGTGAACCCGGGCCGCGAGGGACTGGTGGAGGCCGCCCTGGGCCAGGACCTGCAGGCCCTGATCGTGGCCAGCGGTTCCCAGGCCCGGGAACTGGCCGCCTGGGCCGGGGAGCAGGGCCTGGGCCGGCTGCGGGTGGTGGCCCTGGAGGAATTGAGCGCCCAGGGCCTGAGCCAGCCCAGGGGATCGCGTCCCCTGGGGGATCTGGCCCGCCCGGAAAGCGGCTTCGAGGCCCTGGCCCATCTGTTGGCCGGCGCAGGCTGGTGTGAGGACCTGGAAGAGGCTTGGCAGGCCGGGCGGGGGCTGCACCCCGGCCAGATGGTGGTGAGCCCCGACGGCCTGCGGCTGGACCGCCCCGGTCTGGCCACCCTGGGCCACGGACAGGGGGGCGCCTCGGTGCTGAGCAGCAAGAACGAACTGGCTGAGCTTCGAGGTCAGCTGCAGGAGGCCCAAAGCCTGGCCCAGGGGGCGGCCGAGCAGTGCCGCCAGGCAACCGAGCAGCTCCAGGCCAGTCAGGCCGAGCAACAGGAACTGGAGAACCGGCGTCAGCAGGTGGCTGAGGAACTGGGCCAGGCCGAGCGGGAATTGGTGCGTCTGGAGGAGCAGGACCAGTCAGCCGGCCGCCGCCTGGAGGCCCTGGAGTTTGACGCCGGAGAGATCTCCAACCAACTGGCCCATATCGCCTCGGAGGGCAGCCGCCTGCAAGAGGATATGGAGCGTCTGGTCGGCCGGGACCGGGAACTGGAACAGGGCCTGGACCAATCCCGCCGCGCTTTGGAAGAGGCCCGCCAGAGCATGGAAGCAGCCCGCACGGCCGAGGCCGAGGCCAAGCTCACCGCCGCCTCCCTGGCCAGCGAGACGGCCCAGGCCCAGCGCGAAGCCCAGCGTCTGGAAGGCGAGATGCAGCGGGCCCAAGAGCGGGTGGCGGCCTTGGCCCGGGAAAGCCAGCAGACCACCGAATCCCTGGCCTCTCTGGATCAGCGTAAAGACCAGCAGCAGATGGGCCTGGGCGGACTCTACGAGGAACTGGACCAACAGGAAGAGGGCCTGAAGCGGGCCCAGGAGGTGCTGGGCCAGGCCCAGGGCCAAGCAGGCCGCCTGGAGGGCGAGCTCAAGACCGCCCGGGGCGACCTGAAACGGGCCGAGGGCGTCAGCCAGGAGTTGGCCTGGCGCCTCAAGGAACTTGGCCTCAAGCGCGAGCAACTCAGCGAACAAGTGTTAGAGCGCTGCCGGGTGGACCTGGGCTTAAGCTTTGAGCAGCACCTGCCCGAAGGTTCCTTTGACTTAAAGCCCAACAAGGAAAAGCTGGAAAAGCTCCGCACCCGCCTGCACCGCATGGGGCCGGTGAACCTGGAGGCCATCAGCGAACACGCCGCTCTGGCCGAACGCCACGGGTTCTTGAGCGAGCAAAAGGGCGACCTGGAGGCCTCCCTGGAGGACCTAAAGAGCGCCATCCGCAAGATCAAC
>JANQFN010000179.1 GCA_028277825.1 Desulfarculaceae bacterium | reverse complement strand
CGTCGAGGCCCAAGCGCAGCCAGCATCACCGTATGCCGGTGGCTGGCGCAGACGGACACACGGCCTTCATGAAATATGCGGGCTAGCCTGTCAGGCGAGCGGCGTTACTGACCATGTGCTGATTTGCCCCTTGAAGGCGGTTTGAGCCTGTCATCGGGAGGAGGTTGGGAGGGAGTCACAGCAGACCGTCTGTCCATTTACTGAAACCCGTGCCACCTTGAGATAAACGGCCTAGCTTGCCATAGATGTTGCCGCACTCCATCCCTTTTTACCAACTGCTTTATTCTTAGCTTATATTGATGGCCGGGCTTACAGCCACACCCCGCCGATGCTGCCCTGTTCCAGGTGCAGCCAGATGAACTTGGTTTCACTTGCAACCTGAAACTCCTGCACCATGGCGGCCTCCCGGGCCAGGACGTGGCCAACGAAAGCGGGAGGCAGACGCAGCACCGTCAGGGGGCTGAATTCAAAGGCCAGGCGCAAAAGGGCCTCCACAGGCGGCTGCATGGCATTGAGGTCATCGCTCCACTGTTCCGCTGGCTGTCCGGCCGGCGACCAGTCCGGGTCCAGCACGCAGGCGGCGAAACGGGGAAGGCCGGGCGGAGGCCCCAGGCCGGGGTGGTGCAGGTCGTTGCAGACCAGTTCCACTTTTTGATTGAGTCCCAGCCTGGTTAGATTCTGGCGGCAGGCGGCCAGCCGGGCGGGGCTGGCATCCACCGCCAGCACTTGGCGCCCGTCGGCCAGGGCGCGGGTGATGCCGCCCACCCCGCAGCAAAGCTCCAACACCGGCCCCGGCGGCAACAGGGCGCACATGGCATCAGCCGCCTCCAAGGGCGCGGCCATGTAAAGGGCCTCTGGGTCGCCGGCTAAAATGGTCCTCAGTCCTTGGCTTGATAACGGTTCGGGTCCTCGAACACGTCGATGGCCTTGAGGTCGGTCAGGATCTTGATGCCGTGTTCCACGCCCTCGCCGATGTTGTAGGAATCGCCCTTTTTGAGCAGGCGCACCTGGCCGTCTATATTGAATTCGGCCTCGCCTTCGACGATGATGCCCCACTGGGCGCCGTGACTGTGCATGGGGAATTCGGCGCCGGCGGGCACCTCGAAAAAGGCGACTTGGCCCTTGGGCCCGGTCAGGAGATGGGCGCTGGCACCCTCCAGGGGCAGCTCCGGCTGGGGCAGCTTTTTGATGAAATCGGCATAGGGTCCGTTATAGATCATCTTGGTCTTCTCCTTTTTGGCGCCGCGTCCGCTTTCCTTGTATTGGAAGTGGATCAGGCATTGCGGCCGGAACTTGCAGTATATCTCCGGGTCGGCGCAACGGGGGTCTTGCTCCAGGCACTGGGCGCAAAGGCCGTAATTGTACTTTTGGCACAGTGCCGCGGCGGGGCGCTGGGGATGATGACGGCAGGTGTCGCTGCCCATGTTGGAGGGCTCCGGTTTAAGTGTTTCTGGCCGGGTCACTGACAATAGGGCCTTATTAGCATGGCCCCTGGCCCCGGGCAAGGCGGCGCTGCTTGACTTGGCCAGGAGGCTTGGAGATAATGCTTCCCATACTGGGTAGTTAGGGGCCGCCGCGCCAGGCGCGGCTCCCTGGGGCCCTAAAGG
>JANQFN010000163.1 GCA_028277825.1 Desulfarculaceae bacterium | reverse complement strand
AAGCACAAAAGGGCGCAAGGGGTCTACCAGAACTGGCAGAGCCTGGCCGACCGCTTCACCCGGGTCTACACCTCCCACCCGCGCGGGCCCCTGGCGCCGGGGGCCCTGTTGTGGATGGGCCGCATCCACGCGGACGCCTGGCGCCGCTTCAAGCGCGACACCGATTTCTTCCAGGCGGTGGACATCTTCAAACGCCTCACCAACCACTTCCCTACTTCGCGCCTGGCTGATGACGCCCAACTGATGCTGGCCGGCCTTTACGAAGAAGCCGGCGAGCCCAAACGGGCCTATCTGGAATACCTCAAGCTGACCGTAAACTACCCCCGGGGCGACATGGTGTCCAAGGCCAAGAGCCGCCTGGATGTGCTGGAAGGCAAGCTGGCCCGCCATCAGCGCTCCAGCGCCAAGGCCAAGAAAAAAGCCGTCGCCCAAAAGCCCCCCAAGCACGCAGCCGGTGACGCCCTGGCCGCGGTGAAGGGCCTCAAGCACTGGAGCACCTCCACCTACACCCGGGTGGTGATCAGCCTGGAGGAGCCGGTACCCTACAAGTCGGCGCTACTCAAGCGCGACCCGGACCACAAAAAGCCGCGCCGGCTCTACCTGGACCTCAAGGGCGCCCGCCTGCCCAGCGGCTTCGACGACACCGTACCCATCGGCGACGGGCTCTTGCAGTCCGCCCGGGCCGGGCAATATTCACCGGACACCGTGCGCCTGGTGCTGGACATCAAGCGCCTGGCCTCCTACAAGGTCTTCACCCTGGACAACCCTTTCCGGGTGGTGATCGACTGCTTCGGTCAAAAACCCAAGGTGCGCGCCGCGGCCAAGAAATCCCGCCGGGCGCGCAAGGTGCCCCGGGGCAGGGCCTCGGAGCAGCCGCCCCAGGTGGGCCTGGCCGCGGCTCTGGGGCTGGGCATCAAGCGGGTGGTGATCGATCCGGGCCACGGCGGCAAGGACAGCGGCGCCGTGTACCGGGGACTCAAGGAAAAGCACCTCACCCTGGACATCTCTCGGCGGGTGGCGGCTAAGCTCAGAAAGATGCTGGGCTGCGAGGTGCTGCTCACCCGCAACCGTGACGTCTACCTGGCCCTGGAGGAGCGCACCGCCTTTGCCAACACCAAGGATGCGGACATCTTCGTGTCCATCCACGTCAACGCGGCACCCTCCCACCGCCTCAAGGGAGTGGAGACCTACTTCCTGAACCTGGCCTCGGACAAGGAATCCATGCGGGTGGCCGCCCGGGAAAACGCCACCACCACCCGCTCCATCAGCGATCTGCAGGTGATTTTGAACGATCTGATGCTCAACTCCAAGATCAACGAGTCCAACCGCCTGGCCCGTAAGGTGCATAAAAAAACGCTCTACCGCGCCGGCCAGGGTCACCGGGTGCGCGATCTGAAGGTGAAGCAGGCACCGTTCTACGTGCTCATCGGCGCCCAGATGCCCTCGGTGCTGGTGGAGGTGGGCTTTTTGACCAACCCCGGCGAGCACCGCCTGTTGGCCAAACGCTCCTACCGCGACGCCCTGGCCCAGGGCATCGCCGAGGGCATCGTCTCCTACGCCAAGGAACTCAAGCAGGCGGGCGGCCGCCGGGCCAGGCTGCCTCGCTCCGGTGGTTAATCAAGGCTTGAGTTGACCGGCCCCTCACTCAAAGGCTTTTGATATGCATCAAAGAAGCACCCGAACAGCCCTGGGCCTGATCCTGATCATCCTGGCCCTGGGGGCCTTGTTCACCGCCAGTTCCCTGGCCGCCCAACAAAGCACCGCCCGGGTATTGGGCGGGGCCGGGACAGTCGCAGACCCCTTACGCATCGAGGTGACCGGCGATGTGGGGCTCGCCGGTCTCATTGACAGCCTGCTGCCTTTTGACGCCTTGCCCAGTGTTGATATGTTTTACCGCGACCTGGCCTTTGCCATTCCCGGCTTGAATCCACTTTTCGTAGGGCGGCCTTGGTTGAACCTTGCCTTTCTGGTCGGCTCCACCCTGACCCTGTTCTGGGCCCTGCTCTGGACCGTTTTGGCCATAAGCGGCAAAAAATTGGTCATCAGAGATCGAAGGTAGGTTGATTTAGAGCCTGCCCCCATAATCCAATCCCCGCCTCACTATTGGCCAGCCCGGACAGCTTGCTGTCCGGGTGCCGCAGGCACAAGAGGCCTGGAAAGAGCGCCGCGGTGAATTGAATGGGCAAAAAACGACAATATACTTCACTGGAATCCTGCACCGTCGCCACTGCTTTGGATTGTTGGGTTTCGCTTCGCTCTACCCAACCTACGCGATTGAAAACTGCATTGAAGGAGTTTAAGAAAAGGGGTTTTGAATAAGGGAAAAAATGCGCTGTTGTCCCTGGGGCGTCAGCCGGTGGCTGACGGTTCTATATTCAAACGGTAACCGCGCTCCCATGGAAAGTTCTCTCCTGGTGACAGGCTACTCGATCACGCGGCCGGCCCGACAAGACCGCTGATGCTCACCCCCCTGGGTTATTGCCCCGCTCCAGCCCAAGACGTTAAATGCAGCTACCAACCTTTATGCGACCTTTTTTTCTTCTCCTTACCAACTCTTTTCTTTTTTCCTTTCCAAACAAAACGCCGCCCCGTTGGGGACGGCGCCTTTTATCCAGGCCTTTATCTATCAGGCTTTTTGGTCAGAGCGCCAGAGCAGATAGCCCTCGATGAACTGGTCCAAATCGCCGTCCAACACCGCGTCCACATTGCCCACTTCCACCCCGGTGCGGTGGTCTTTGACC
>JANQFN010000132.1 GCA_028277825.1 Desulfarculaceae bacterium | reverse complement strand
GATCTTTTTGCTCCTGGCCGGGATGGTCACCGCCCTGACCATGAAGATCGAGGTGTTCCCCGAGACCAGCCTGGACAGCATCTCCATCACGGTGGACTACCGTGGGGCCAGCCCGGCGGAGGTGGAGGAAGGCGTCATCCGCCGCATCGAGGAAAAGGTGGCCGGCCTGGCCGGCATCAAGCGCATCGACTCCTCGGCCCGGGAGGGACAGGCCACCATCAGCATCGAGGTGATCAAGGACTGGGACCTGCAAAGCCTTCTTGACGAGGTCAAGGGCGAGGTGGACCGCATCACCACCCTGCCTGATGAAGCCGAAAAACCGGTGGTGCGCGAAAACACCCGCCGCACCCAGGTGGTGTGGGTGGCGCTCTACGGTGATGTGCCCGAGGCCACCCTCAAGACCCTGGCCGAGCGCTTCCGCGACGACCTCACCGATCAGCCGGGCATCACCCAAGCGGAATTGTTCGGGGTGCGTGGCGGCGAGATCCATCTGGAGATATCCGAAGACACCCTGCGGCGCCACGGCCTGACCCTGGGCCAGGTGGCCCAGGCGGTGTCCCGCTCCAGCCTGGATCTGCCCGCGGGCAGTGTGAAAACCAAGGGCGGCGAGGTGTTGGTCAGGGCCAAGGGCCGTAAATACAACGCCGCCGAATATGCCGGGGTGCCCATCCTCACCCGGCCCGATGGCAGCAAGTTGACCCTGGGCCAGATCGCGGAATTAAAGGAGGGCTTCCGCGACGACCAGGACATGTTCGCCCGCTTCCAGGGCAAACCCGCCGCCCTGGTGCAGGTCTACCGGGTGGCCGACCAGAACGCCCTGGACGTGGCGGCCAAGGTCAAAGAGTACGTGGACAAGGTGAAACCCGGCCTGCCCGCCGGAGTGGAGGTGGACTTTTTTGGCGACCGCTCGGAAATATTGAAAAGCCGCATCGATCTGCTGGTCAAAAACATGCTCCTGGGCCTGTTTTTGGTGACGCTGTTGTTGGGGGTTTTCCTCAACGGCCGCCTGGCCTTCTGGGTCACCCTGGGCATCCCCATTTCCTTTTTGGCCGGCATCTGGGCGCTGCCCTGGTTCGACGTCTCTATCAACATGATCTCCCTGTTCGCCTTCATCCTGGTTTTGGGCATCGTGGTGGACGACGCCATCGTGGTGGGCGAGCACATATACACCCTGCGCGAAGAGGGGCAGCCGCCGCTCAAGGCGGCGGTGGAGGGCACCTTGACCATCGGGAGGCCGGTGATCTTTTCGGTGCTCACCACGGTGGCCGCCTTTTGGCCCTTGATGATGGCCGGGGGCATGATGGGCAAGATCATGCGCAACATACCCCTGGTGGTGATCCTGGTGCTCTTGGCCTCGCTGGTGGAGTGCCTGTTGATCCTGCCCGCCCACTTGAACCGGGCCAAACTCAAAACCGCCCTCCAGAAAAAGGAAAAGGCCACCTCCCGCTGGCTTAAAAAAATCATCCGGGGCCCCTACGCCCGTCTGCTGGACTTCTGCCTGCGCTGGCGCTACGCCACCCTGGCCGGTGGCCTGGCCGTACTGCTGTTGGCCCTGGGCCTGGTCATGGGCGGCTACATCAAGTTCACCCTGTTCCCGGTGGTGGAGAGCGATGTGCTCACCGCCAATCTGACCATGCCCGCCGGCACCACCGCCGAAAGCACCATCGACACCGTGGCCCGCATGGAAAAGGCGGCTGATGACGCCCTGGCCACGGCGGACCAGGAGCGCCCGCCGAATTCCAAACCACTCAAAAAATACAGCGTCTCCCTGGTGGGGCTGCTGGCCGGCGGCCGTGGCCCCCACGGCGCGGCGCCATCGGTGGGCGAGCAATACGCCACCATTTTCGTGGAGCTTTTGGGCGGCGAGGAGCGCGACAAAAGCGCCCTGGAGATGGTGAGCCGCTGGCGCCAACAAACCGGAGTGTTGCCCGAAGCCGAATCGGTAAACTATTCCGGCGAGCTGTTCTCTGCCGGCAACCCCATTGAAGTGCACCTGTCCGCCCCGGATGAGGAAACCCTGACCGCGGCGGCCAAGGAGCTGAAAGACAAGCTGGCCACCTATACCGGGGTGTTTGACATCTCCGACAGCTTCCTGCCCGGCAAGCGGGAGATGCAGCTCAAGCTCAAGCCGGCGGCGCGCAGCCTGGGCCTGACTCTGGACGACCTGGCCCGGCAGGTGCGCCACGCCTTTTACGGCGCCGAGGCGCTCAGGTTGCAGCGGGACCAGGATGAGGTGCGGGTGTTGGTGCGCTATCCCGACCGCCAGCGGCGCTCCCTGGGCGACGTGCACAACATGCGCATCCGCACCCCCGACGGCAAGGAGGTGCCCTTTAGCCAGGTGGCCCAGGTGCACATGACCCGGGGCTACACCACGGTGGAACGTGCTCAGCGCCGCCGGGTGATCAAAGTGTACGCCGACGTGGACCAGGAGCTGGCCAACGCCAGCGAGTTGCGCTCCTGGCTGGAAAAGACCGTGCTGCCCCAGATGCTGGCCGAATTCCCCGGGCTGCGCTACACCATGGAAGGCGCCGGCCGCGAGGAGCAGGAGTCCTTGTCCGACGTGCTGCAGGGCTTCATCATCGCTCTGTTCGCCATCTACGCCCTGTTAGCCATACCCTTTAGGTCCTTCAGCCAACCCTTTATCGTCATGGCCGCCATTCCCTTCGGTCTGGTGGGGGCCCTGGCCGGACACTTCATCATGGGCTTGGGCGCCAGCCTGCTGAGCCTGTTCGGCATGGTGGGCCTCACCGGCGTGGTGGTAAACGATTCACTGGTCTTGATCCATGCGGCCAACCGCCTGCGCCGCGCCGGGGCCACTCCCGGCGAGGCCGTCCGTCAGGCCGGCCCCATGCGCTTCAGGGCCATCATCCTCACCTCGCTGACCACCTTCGTGGGGCTGACCCCCATGATCTTCGAACGCAGCCTGCAGGCCCAGTTTCTGATCCCCATGGCGGTGAGCCTGGGCTTCGGCGTGCTGTTCGCCACCGGCATCACCCTCTTGTTGATCCCCTGCGGCTACTTGGTGCTGGAGGACCTGCACAACCTGGGCGGCAAGCTGAAAAGGTTGTTGGGCATGGGCAAAGATGATGAGCCGCGCGGCGAGATGGAGGCGGCGTCGCAATAGAGCAAAAAACCACCTTCAGAGGCCTCGCGGCGTTTGCCGGCCGCGAGGCCTTTTTAATGTTATTACCGCTTGCTTTTTGGCGTGCCGAATTGATATGCATGAATTATAAGGATCAAGGTGAACCGCGTTGCAAAGGCGCGGTGGGCCCCCGGCCGACATTCCCCTCTAGGGCTACGGGCTGGGGATGGAGGTCCCCAACTCCCACCTTGACCCTTTCCCAGTGGGTAAGCACGGGCATTGGCCCGCTTTTTTATTGCCCCCGGGCGGGTTCGGTCTTGGGGTTGAAGTAACCGTGCTTGAGATCGGGGAAGCGAATCTTCAGTTCCTTGATAAGCTGCTCAATACCCAGGCGCTCCTCGGGCGGCTCCAGACCCAATATTTCCAGATATACCTCGGGATCGATGTTCAGGTTGCGCCACTGGATCAGGTCCAGGCCGGTGTCGGCCACCAGCTTATACAACGCCTCGGCTTCTTCGAAGCGGTCGGTCACCCCGGGCATGGTCAGCAGGTTCAGGGAAGTGTGGCCGCCGGCGGCCTTGACCACCTTTAACGATTCCAGCGCATCATCAAGCGACCAACCCTGGGGCCGGTAATAGGCCTGGTGGCGCTCGGGCAAGAGGCTGTTTATTGAGACCCGGATGGAGCTTAAGCCCGCGGCCATCAGCTTCTTCACCTCGCCGGGTTCAGAGCCGTTGGTGTTCAGGTTGATAGTGCCCTTGGGTTGCTTGGCCCGGATCAGGATGATGGCCTGGCGCAATAGCTCGGCTTGGGTGAGAGGTTCGCCCTCGCAGCCCTGGCCGAAGCTGACCAGGGGATCACGGCCCTGCTCAAAGTGGTGCAGGGCCACCTCGGCCACTTCCCGGGGTTCAGGCCTGAAATCGATGCGCTCCTGGGTGATTGGGAAGGTGCCGCTGGGCTGCAGGGATATGCAGCCCACACAGTCGGCATTGCAGGCCGTCGCCGTGGGCAAGGGCGCCTCCCAGCGGCCCAGCATCAGGTTCTTGGCCGCCGGGCAACCATAATTCAGGGCGCAGTTGCCCAGGTGCTGCCAGAGGCGGTTTTTCTCATAGCGCTTGAGCAGGCGGCGGGCGGCCTGGGCCAGGCGCTCGGGCGGGGGAAAGCGCCCCGGGTCCTGGCGGGGCAGCGGGTCCACCCTGAGCGCCGCAGCCACGAACTGGCCCTGATCAAAGCCCACCGCGCCGTAGGCGAACAGGGGCAAGGTGGGCGCACCGGCATTGGTGCGATAGGCCGCCCAGAGGGTGGCGGTGTGGGCCGGGGCCAAAAAGGCAGCCACCGCGTTGACCGGTTTGGGTCCGCCTCCCGGGTCGCTGGGCAGGGCTTCGAAATTGCCTTCCCGGTCCGCCCCCACCGGCTGGCGGCCGGGCAAAAGGAACAGCTCGCTGCCCTCGGGCAGGGGGATGCACTGCTGGGATTGGACCGTCTCCCAGCGGCCGCCGGCCCAGCCGGCCATGGCCAGGGTGGGATAATCCAGGATATTGCCGTCCGCGTCGGCATAGACCATGCGGGGTACGCTCATGAGACCTCCGGGACTTTATAGCCAAGTAAAACCTGTGCGCTTTCTATCATGCCGGCCAGCGCCCGGCAAGCCAGCGGCTTGTGGAAGCGCCTTTCTCGTGATAAACCGGGGCCATGGCTGAGCGTTACGACGTCATAATCGTGGGCCTGGGCCCGGCCGGGGCGGCGGCGGCAATGGAGCTTTGCCGCGCCGGGGCCAAGGTGCTGGTGCTCAACCGACCCCCGGCCCGGGACAAGCCCTGCGGCGGCTGCCTGTCCCTCAGGGGCCTCAGGGCCCTGGACTTCCTGGAGCCGCCGGCCTGGGTCTCGGCCCACGCGGTCAGCCGTCTCTGGATCGGCTTGCCGGGACGCGCCCCGGTGGAATATGTCTCGGCCAGTCCAGGGGCCTATTTCGTGGAGCGCGGCCGTTTGGACGCCTTTCTGGCCCAGAGGGCCGCTGAGGCCGGCGCTGTGGTCATCTCACAGAAAGCCCGGAGCGTGCGTGCGGTACCCGGCGGATTCGAGGTGACCGGCCCTGACCAGACTTGGAGCGGCGATTGGCTCTTGGGGGCCGGAGGAGCAGCCTGCCCGGTGGGCCGCGCGCTGGGTCTGGGACAAACCTCCTGGGTGTTCGCCGCCCTGGTGGAGGAGCGGCCCATGCCGGCGGGGCACGCGCCCTTTTTGGAAAATGCCGCCCTTTTGGAGGTGGGAGCCGCCTCTTGCGGCTATGCCTGGGCCTTTGGCCGCGGCGCGGTGCTCAACCTGGGCATCGCCGGCCTGACCCAACGCGACCAAGGCGGCTCCGGCGGCCTGCACCGCCGCTACGGGAAATTCCTGGCCCGCCTCGGCTTGCCGCCGGGCGCCACCCCCCGGGGCGCGGCCATCCCCTGCCCCGACCGGCGGCGTCCCCGACTGGTCAAGGGCCGCGCGGCGGTCATCGGCGACGCCGGCGCGTTGTCCGACCCCGTGTTGGGCGAGGGCATCGCCCAGGCGCTGGTGTCGGGGCGCATGGCCGGCGCGGCCATCAAGGCCGGTGACCTGGGCCTCTATCAGCGGCGCATGGAAGACACCCTGCTCCGCGACCATTACCATGCCCGCATACTGGGCCGCGTCATCGACCTGGCGCCCGGGCTGTTCCACGCCCTGACCCGGCACAGGCCCGGCGGAGTTGAGCTGGGCTTCAACTGGCTCAGAGGAGAGCTTCGGCCCGGCGACATGTGGCTGGCCCTGGCCCGGGGCCTGGCCGGGCGTCCGCCCCGCCTTGACCCCGTCAGGTGCCCATACTATATTTCACCCCAAGTTCGGATGTTTCATGAGGGGTGAGCGGCACAAAAGCTACAAACCATAATCATGTGACGGTTGTAAAAAAGGGTGCATTGAAACCAGGAAATACGGTCGCAGCCCGGCACAGCCAGGGGTTTGCAGGCAAGGCGACCGGCGAGCGACGGCCGCAGGTATAGTTGACCTATATCAAGGCCGGAGCGAAGGCGGCAACACAGCCTGCAGACGACTGGCGCAGCCGGACGCTGGCCGCTCATGAAACATGCGAGCTTAACTGACGGCCCTTCTGCCCGGAGATTCGGTGCATGGCCCCCAAGCCCCGGCGAAGATATGTCTGGCCGCTGTTGTTGGCGGCGGTGATTCTGGTCTGCGGCCTGGTGGTATACCGGGGCGCATCCAACCTGTCTCGGGTGCAGGAGGAACTCAGACAATCCCGCCTGACCAACCAAAGACTGGACACGGAGAACCGGGCCCTGTACCGCCAGGTGCAGCGCCTCAGGGGCGACAAGGCCGCCCTGGAAAAGGCGGCCCGCCGCGAGATGGGCCTGGTGGGCGAGGACGAGGTGATCTACCAAAAACCGGGAACCAGCAAAGACGGCAAAAACTAGCTTTCATCACGGCCATAGGGCCCTAACCTTAGCCAAACTGACTTAGAGGTCACCATGTACTCAACCGCAGAATTTCGCCGCAACTTGAAGATCGAGATCGACGGCAAGCCCTTTACCATCGTGGAGTTCCAGCACGTCAAGCCGGGCAAGGGCGGCGCCTTTGTACGCACCAAGCTCAAGAACCTGGAGACCGGCCAGGTGTTGGAACAGACCTTCCGCTCCGGGGCCAAAGTGGACATCCCGGACCTGGAAGAGAAGAACATGCAATATCTCTATCTGGACGGCGACCAGTATGTCTTCATGGATAATGAGAACTACGACCAGATTTTCATCGCCGCCGATTACCTGGGAGATGCGGTAGACTATTTCAAGCCCAACATCGATGTGACCGTGCTGTATTTCAACGGCAAGCCCATCGGCGTGGAGTTGCCCATCACGGTGAACCTGGAGGTGACCCAGACCGAGCCGGGCATCAAGGGCGACACCGCCACCGGCGCCACCAAACTGGCCACCCTGGAGAGCGGCCTCAGCGTGCAGGTGCCCCTGTTCATCGAGGAGGGCGACGTATTGAAGATCGACACCCGTAGCGGGGAGTACATGGAGCGTGCCTGATTTCAGGCCAAATTTCGCGGCCACCGGCATAGGCACCCTGCCGCACATTGATGCGGCGGCGGCGGTCGGTGACGTACTGGCGCGCCTCAAGGAGATGCCCTACTGGCCGCAGCTTCCCCAGGCCGATCCCTGCGAGGACATGAGTCCCCAGTACGCCCCGGCCCTGGCCCCCCTATTGGCCAGCCAAGCCGGCAGCCGCCAGGTGGTGGCCTTCGGCAGCCTGAGCCGTGAGGAAGCCTTGGCCGGATTTTACGAGCGCCTGCTGGTTGGGCCCCGGGAATCCTTCGGCCTCACCCCGGACTGCGCGGCCGGCTTCTTCGCCTTTGTGGAGACCGTGGGCCAGGCCGATGCCGACGCCTTCCCCTGGCTCAAGGGCCACGTCACCGGGCCGGTCACCATGGGGCTGGGGGTGCCTGGCGAGGACGGCAAGGCGCTTTTATATGACGACGAGGTGGCCGAAGCCCTGGCCCAGGGTCTGGGCGCGGCGGCTGCGGCCCAGGTGGAACAGATGGCCCCCCTGGGCCGGCCCGCCCTGATCTTCATCGACGAGCCGGGTTTATCCGGCTTTGGCAGCGCCTTTACGCCCATTGCCCGCGAGCGGGTGCTGGAGCTGTTGGGCGCCACCTTTGCCACTGCCCGCGAGAGGGCTGAGATGGTGATCGGCGTGCATTGCTGCGGCAACACCGACTGGGCCCTTTTGGTGGAGGCCGGGGCCGACGTCTTGAACCTGGATTCGGACTCCTATGGTGAGCATTTGCTGCTCTATCCCGAGGCGGTGGCCCAGCTCCTGGACCGGGGCGGGGCCGTGGCCTGGGGCGCGGTGCCCACCAGTGAGTTCCAAGGCACCGAGACCGCCTCGGGCCTGTGGGAAAACCTGCGGGGCCTGCTCAACGCCCTGGAGGACAAGGGGTTGGACCGGGCGCTGTTGGCCAGCCAGGCCCTGGTGACCCCGGCCTGCGGCATGGGCGGCCTGGACCTGGAAGACTCTCTGGCCATTCTGGAACTCACCGCCGGTGTGAGCGCCCTGGCCCGCGCGGAGTACAGCTAGAAAATCAGCGGAAGAACAAACGGCGCACCCGCCCGGGCCAGATGGCCTGGGCGTTTTTTTTGGCGTCCGCGCCTGGGCCAGAGGCGCTGGCGGCGGCGCCAGGCGCTCCTGGGCGCGTCGCGGCAGACCATGGGCGGGCGGCGCAGCATGGTGTGTTTTAGAAACGGTTACCGGTGACCGGGAACATCGGATAATGCCAACTCACCTTTGGGGTGGTTTAATAAAAAGAGGGCGTCAACCGAGTCTGCACAGAAACCACGGCCGGTTGCCATGACGTCCAACCCATCCAGTGCCATACACTCTACCGGAGCTTGATTTCGACACCCGCCTTGCCTTCATAACTTTTTTCTTTTCTGTCAACGACCGAACCGAGTCCAGTTAGAGAGGGTATTTTTAAGGGCGGGGATAAACCCCGCCCCTACTTGAGAAGCTTGGTAGGGGCCAATCGCACGCCCCACTATCGCGTGAGGGCACTTCACTTGCTCCCCTACTTCTTTTTCTTCTTCTTTTTCCTGGCCTCGCGCTTGCGCCGGGCCTCTTCGCGTTTTTGCTGCTCCAGTATCTTGGCCCAGGAGTCCCTGAGGGTGACGATGCGGTTGAACACCGGCTTTTCGGCCGTGGTGTCCTTGGCGTCCAAACAAAAATAACCCCGCCGCTCGAACTGATAGCGGGTGTCGATATTGGCAGAGCCCAGGCTGGGCTCCAGGCGGGCATTGGGCATTACCATGAGCGAGTCCGGGTTCAAAAACTCGCGGTAGTCCTTGTCCTTGTGCCCGCCGGGGTTGGCCACGCTGAACAGGCGGTCATAGAGCCGCACCTCGGCCGGTATGGCGTGTGCGGCCGAGATCCAGTGGATGGTGCCCTTGACCCGGCGGCCGTCCGGGGTGCCGCCGCCCTTTGATTCCGGGTCGTAGGTGCAATGAACCTCCTTCACCTCGCCGGCGTCGTCCTTGACCACCTCGGTGCAGGTGACGTAGTAAGCCCAGCGCAGGCGCACTTCCTGCCCCGGGGCCAGGCGCCAGAACTTCTTGTAAGGCTCCTCCATGAAGTCATCGCGTTCCACGTACAACTCGCGGCTGAAGGGCACCGGGCGCGTGCCCATGGCCGGCGGGTCATCGGGATAATAGGGGCACTCAAACTCCTCCACCCGGCCCTCGGGATAATTGTCGATCACCAGCTTGAGGGGGTCCAACACACCCATCACCCGGGGGGCCTTGGTGTTCAGATCGTCGCGCACCGCCTTTTCCAGCCAGTACATGTCGATCCAGGATGACTTTTTGCCCACCCCGATACGCTCGCAAAACAGCCTGATCGACTCCGGCGTGAAGCCCCGGCGGCGCATGCCGATCAGAGTGGGCATGCGCGGATCGTCCCAGCCCTCTACGTGCCCCTCGTTCACCAGCTCCAGCAGCTTGCGCTTACTCATCATGGTGAATTCCAGGTTCAGGCGGGCGAACTCGATCTGCTGGGGGTGATAGACCTCCAGCTGATCCAAGACCCAATCGTACAGGGCCCGGTTGTCCTCGAACTCCAGGGTGCAGATGGAGTGGGTGATGCGTTCGATGGAATCGCTCAGGCAGTGGGTGAAATCGTACATGGGATAGATCACCCAGGCATCGCCGGTGCGGTGGTGAGCCATCTTGCGGATGCGGTACAGGGTGGGGTCCCGCATCACCATGTTGGGGTGGGCCATGTCGATCTTGGCCCGCAGCACCCGGGAGCCCTCGTCGAACTCGCCGGCCTTCATGCGCTCAAACAGGTCCAGGTTCTCATCCACGCTGCGCTCGCGATAGGGGCTGTTCTGGCCCGGCCGGGTCAGGGTGCCCCGGTGGGCCCGGATCTCTTCGGCGCTCAAGTCGTCTACGTAGGCCTTGCCCTCGGAGATCAGCTTGAGGGCGAACTCATAGAGCTGTTCAAAGTAATCTGAGGCGTAGTAGAGGTGTTCGCCCCAGTCAAAGCCCAGCCACTTGACATCGGCGATGATGGAGTCGAGGTACTCCTGTTCCTCCTTGGCCGGATTGGTGTCGTCAAAGCGCAGATGGCAGGTGCCCTGGTTGTCCGCGGCCAGGCCGAAATTCAGGCAGATGCTCTTGGCGTGGCCGATGTGCAGATAACCGTTGGGCTCGGGCGGAAAGCGGGTAACCACCCGGCCGTCCCATTTGCCGCTGGCATTGTCGGCGGCAATGATGTTGGCTATGAAATTGGAAGCAGGGGCGCTCTCTTCCAGGGCCATGCAACAGCTCCCTTCGCCAGAACCAATAGTTGCCTGAAGCGGCGCCCGCTTTACCGGCGGCGCCGCCACTTTTTTAGCATGCTGGCCTGAAATACGCCAGTGGTCAAAAAGGCGCGGAGCCAGCGCCCGTCGGCGCCGGCTCCAGTGCTGGCTATTCGCGCTGCTGGTTATCTTAAGTTCAAGCAGCGGCTTGGCGATCGTATTTGCCCTGCAGGCGCAGCCAAAAGCCCACGGTGGGGCCAAAGTGACGGCCCAGCCGCCAGGCCAGGGCCTGGTTGACCCGCACCTCGCCGGAGATCAGGCCCATGAGCTGGTTAATGGGCAGCCCCAGGGCCACGGCCGCCTTGTCCATGGTCTGGTAGCGGGGCAGGATGAAGCTGTCCAACAGGACTTCGCCCGGGTGTTGCGCTGGATTTTGCTTGCCTTGCATCGCGGACCCCCTTTGACGGCCAACCGCCTTCTGCACGACAGGCCGCCTTTTCTGGGTTATGGTTATATATACCACATATTGGGGGTCAGGTGGCAAGTAAATACTATATATGGGGTAACCGCTCCTGATTGTAGCCTATTTGGGATTCAAACCCATTCGCCCGGCCCCTCCATTTAGTAGAAGAGCCGGGCGCACGGGTCAATGGCGAATTGAATGCTTGACTTTTGGCACGTAGGACAATGTTAGGCATAACTAATACACGGCCAAGACTTGCCTGTCAAGCTTTTTGTAGTATTTTTATTAATATCAATAAATTAAAACACTTAATATGCAAGACTCACGGCCAGACCTCATGAATTAAGCTTGCATATGACCTGGTCACAAAATTTTCAAACCTAGTTTTGCAAAGTAGGGCATAATCTTTAGGACCTTTGGCATCACACGCAGCGAGGGGCCCTCAGCCAGACCATGGCCAGCTTCATCTCCAGCATCTCCAAGCTCACCGCCAGCCGCGGCCTCTCCTTTGCCCTGGGCCTGGTGGCCACGCCCATCGTGGCCCGCCTCTACCTGCCCGAGCACTTCGGGGTCTACGGATTGGTCATGGCGGTTGCCACCTGGGTGTCGGGCTTCTCCGCCCTGGGTTACTACCAGGCTCTGCCCCTGGCCGAGAGCCGGGCCGAAAACCGCGCCCTGGTGCGGCTGTGCCTCTATTTGACCGCTCTGCTCCTGATACCCGTCACCCTCGTCTTCGGACCGGGTGGCAAATTCGTGGCCGGGCTGATGCGCGAGCCTTCCATCGCGCCCTATCTGTGGTTCATCCCCCTGCTGTTCATCGTGGACAGCATGTCCAACATCGCCGACGACGCCCTGATGAAGGAACGCCGCTTCGGCACCATCTCGGTGGTCACCTTTGTGGAGATCAACCTGGAGCGGCTTCTGACCATCCTCTGGGCGCTGATCATCGGGGCCAGCGCCCTGGGTCTGTTCATGGGCAATCTCTTGGGCATCGGCCTGGGCGCCAGCTTCGCCCTAGGCGTGGTGGTGGTGATTTTTTACCGCAAGCGCCCGCCCGGCGGCTACGCCCGCATCGGCCTGAAGGAGGTGGCCAAAAAGCACAGCCAGTTCCCCCGCATCCAAATGTGGACCTCGCTTTTGAAGGTGAGCGCCAACCGCATCCCCTTTTTCATGCTGGCCCTGTTTTTCGAACCGGCCACGGTGGGCTTTTTCACCCTGGCCCGCACCATCGTAACCATGCCCATGCGCCTGTTCGGAGTCAGCGTGGACCAGGTTTTCTACCCCGAGGCCGCCCAGGAGTGGCAGGACAGCGGTACGGTCAGGGTGAGCATCCAAAAGGCGGTAAAGATCCTTTCCACCGTGGTGGTGTTTCCCCTGCTGACCATCGGCTTTTTAGCGCCCATGTTTTTCAGCATCGTCTTCGGCGCCCGCTGGTACGAGGCCGGCATCCTGGCCCAGCTCCTCTCGCCCTGGGTGTTCGCCAACATCCTCACCACACCGTTCGGCAACGTGCTGCTAATCGTTAAAAAGGCCCGTTGGCTGCTCTGGTACTCAGCGGCGCAGCTGGTAATGGCCGCAGCCACCTTGTATTTGGGGGGGCATTGGGACAGCCCCCGGCTGGCGGTGATCCTGTTCTCCCTGGGCGGCGCCCTGGTCTATGGCCACATGTTCGTGATTTGTCTGCGCCGGGGAAAGGGCCGCGCCTGGGACGTGATCAAGGTCTTCCTGGTGGAGATAGTCATCGCCCTGGCCACCCTGGCCCCGGTGATCGCGGTGTATTACCTGACCCGGGCCAAGTGGCTCTGCCTGGGGCTGTATGTGCTCAGCGGGGCGGCCTATGTCCTGGTGATGCTCAAGCGGGAGCCCAAGATCAAGGAAAAAATCAAGGGCCTGATTCAGCGCAAACTGCATCCGGAGGAAGTTGAAGAAGAGGCAGTTTAGTTGGATTTGCTGGCCGGAAGCAACCTGCCGGGGTGCTTCAACCCGGAGCGTGGCTTGATAAGAGAGATGACGCGGACGCCGGGCCGGTTTATTGCCCCCCCGGCTGGCCGAGTAAAAAACCTTCACATCGGCTCTATCACTTTCCCTTCCAAATCTCTTTTCCAAATCAGACTCTGGCAGTAAGACACCGGTCCGCCATAGCCTGGAGTTACACGTTATACGGAATTAGTGGCCACTCTGTGAACTCTGATCCTCCCCGGCCTTGGCCCGGGGCAGGCGCAGCACGAAAGGCACCCCCAACAGCCCCAGGCCGGCGGCGATGGAAAAGGCGGTCTGAAAACCCACCAGGTCCACCAGCCAGCCCACCAGGACCAGCACAAAAGAGGAAGTGGCAAAGGTCATGCCCATGTAGATGCCGTTGGCCGCGCCCCGCCGGCCGGCGGAGTGGTCCTGCACCAGGGCCAGGATGACCGGGTTGGCCGCGAACACCGAAACTCCCAACAGGGCCAGCATGGGCAAAAGCAGCCAGCCGCCGCTGTAATTGAACAGCAGCATGGTCAAAGGCGACAGGACCACCACCGCCAGCAGCACCTTGCGCCGGCCCAGGCGGTCGGAGAAATAGCCGCCCAAAAAGGCGCCACCCACCCCGGCCAGTTCCAGCACCGCCAGGCCGGTGCCGCCGAAGGCCACGCTGTGCCCCCGTCCCACCAGGTAGGTGGGGAGGTATATCATCAGGGTCCAGAGCACGAAGCTGCGCGTAAAGGCCAGACCCACCAGGGGCAGCATCAAGCCCCTCAGCGCCCGCCAGACCATGCGCAGCGACTCCGGGTCGCGGCCGCTGTCCCGGGCCCCGGCGGTGGAGGTCTGGCTGAACACCCACAACAGATAGCCCGAACAGGCCAGGCCGGCGCTCATCAGGGGCCACATGCCCTCAAAACCCAGCCAGGCCACCGCCCCCACCGCGGCCAGGGGGCCCAGGGTGCGGGCCAGTTCGCCGCCCACCATGAAAAAGCTCATGCCCTTGCCCACCTGGCGGCCGGCCGAGCGGGTGATGAGCACCGGACCCACGGTGTGATACACCGCCGAGCCCATGCCGGTGAACAGGAGCAACACACAAATGGCGGCGTAGCTGGGCGCCGCTCCCAGCACACTCATGCACACTCCCACCAGGGCGGGGGCGGCCACAAAGGCGTAGCGCAGATTGACCCGGTCCACCAGGATGCCCAACAGGGGGTTAAAGAAAAAGGCCAGCACCGCGAAGACATTGAGCAGCCCGGCTTCCAACATGCTCAGGGAGAACTTGGCGATGATCAGGGGCAAAAGCGGCGGTAGAAAGGCGGTGAAGATATCGTGCACCATGTGACCGGCCGAGGCGGCCACCACTTGTTTGTTTTCGAAACTGCCCCCGTCCGAAGCCTGGTCCCCTGTTGGTTTCATGCGGTGGATTCCTAAAGACTCAGTTGCCCGGGTCCTGTCTGGGGGTGAGATCCAGAATCAGCACCGGCTCCTCCAGGGTCCGCCAGGCGTGCGGGCTGTCGGCGGGGATGAAGTAGGCCTGGCCCGGGCCCAGGGTGCGGTGCTCATCGCCGATGCTCATCTCCAACTCACCGGCCAGCACCACCCCGGCCTGGTCAAAGGGGTGTTGGTGGCCTTCGTCGCTCAGGCCCGGCGCGATCTGCATGCAAGCCATGGTCAGATCGCCACCGAACTCCACCCGGCTTTTGATGCCGGGGCGAAACTCCTCCAGCTGCATCTCCGCGGTGCTCCAAAAAGGCATGTCCGTCTCCCCTGTTGGAATTAGCCATCGTTTTCGGGATAAACCATACCTTGATCCTTGAGGGTCATGAAGTTGGCCGAGCCCTTGGCCACCAGGTTCCCCTGGGAATCAAATATCTCGCATTCGGTGTAGGCGATGGTGCTGCCCGGTTTGACCACCCGCCCCACCGCCTTGAGCCGCCCGCCGGACACCGGCTTTAGAAAGCTGACCTTCATTTCCAGGGTGGTGTGGCTTTCGCCCTCTTTGAGGTAGCCGATGTGGGCCGCGCCCATGGCCGAGTCGGCCAAAACGCACAGCACGCCGCCTTGCACGAAACCGCGCAGATTGCCGTGCTTGGGCTGCACCGGCATTTCAACCACCGCGCGACCGGGCTCAAGCTCTGTCCAGGAATATTCCATCAACTCGGCCACCGGGTGATGCGGTTTTTCGCCCCTGGCGAAGCGGGCCAATACATCGCTGCCGTCGGTTGGGTGTTTTGCCGCGCTCAATGGCTGCTCCTTTGCCTGGGGGATCAAGAGTCAATTAATCTATTGGCGCCCGGCGGCTGTCAAGTTGAAAAAACCGCGCCGCTGGGCAACACGGGCCGCGGTCTTTGTGCTACCATGGCCCCGCTCGACCAACACCCTGCCCGGGGAACTGCCAGGAGCTTATGCCCGAAATCCCTCAGCCGCAGACAGAGCGCATCCAAATTACCGGGCTCATCCCCCCCTACTTGGGCTCCATGATCGGCCCCATGGGCGGGGTGGGCGTGGTCACCCTGATACCGGTGGTGGCTCAGGAGTGGTCCCTGGCCTTTTCCCTGGCCGCCCTGGTCATCCCTTTCTACATGATTCCCTTCATCGTGGTGCAGATATTTTCCGGTTCCCTGGCCCAAATTTTCGGTGAGCGGGTGTCGCTCATATCGGGCTTTTTCCTCTACGCCCTGGGCTGCGGGATCTGCGCTTTGGGACCTGATCTATCCTGGCTGTTGGGCGGCCGGGTGGTGCAGGGCATCGGCGCCGGCTTCACCATACCCATCTGCATGGCCATGATCGGCGAATTGGTGCCGCCGCGCCACGTGGGCAAGGCCATGGGCATCCTGGGTCTGTTCTACACCTCGGGCATCACTCTGGGCCCTTTGGTCTCGGGCCTGTTGGAAATCCGCTACGGCTGGCCCTCTTTTTTTTATTTCCTGGCGGCGGTGTCGCTCTGTGCTTGCCTGCTCTACCTGGTCTCCAGCAAGCCCCGGCCCCGAACCGAAGGCCGGCGCGGCGGCTTGGGCGAACTCATGACCACCCTGGGCAAGGCCCTGGCTCAGCCCGGGGCCCTGCAGGTGGGCTTTGCCGCCTTTTTCCTGTTTGTGGGCTTCATCGGCATAATGACCTTCACCGCCCAGTTTCTAAAGGCCAGCCACAGCCTGCCCACCGATAAGATCGGCCTGCTGCTCTCTTCCAGCGGGCTGGCCGGAATACTGGTTTCACCGGTGGCCGGTTGGCTGGGCGACCGCTTCGGCAAGAGCCGGGTGTTCGTGGCCGGGGCGGCATTGGCCGCCGGGGCCATAGCCCTCATGGCCCTATGGCCCTACTCCTACGGCGCCTATCTGACTTGGTTCCTTTTGTTCGGTACCGGCGCGGCCATGGCCTGGACCATCCTCAACACCATGGCCGTGGAGTTGTCCCCGGATTTGCGCAAACCGGTCACCTCGGTCTACAACGCCATCAAGTTCACCGGTTACGCCGCCGCCCCCCTGATCCTGGCCGTGCTTTGGGACCGCTTCCACCTCACCGCCGTGCAGTGGGGCTGCATTGGTGCGGTGGCCATCGCCGTGATCCTGGCCCTGGCCGGCCACGCCCGGGCCCAAAGGGCCGCCTGCAGCTAGCCCGGATATTTCACGAAGGATGGACGGCATTGGCGATGCGGGTAGCATTTATCGGTGTGTTATGAAAAAAACGTCTACGCTATCAGTGTACGGTTTGTACCCAAGCCCGGCACAGCCAGCCGCCGGCAGGCAAGGCGTCCGGCAAGCGACAGGCGA
>JANQFN010000113.1 GCA_028277825.1 Desulfarculaceae bacterium | reverse complement strand
ACACCGGCATGGCCGAGCGCACCCCAAAGGCCCGGGCCTCGTAGGAGGCGGCCGACACCACCCCCCGCTTGCCCCCGCCCACGATGATGGGCTTGCCGCTGAGCTCCGGCCGGTCCAAAAGCTCCACCGCGGCGTAAAAGGCGTCCATGTCCACGTGGGCGATCAGGGTTTTTTTGCTTTGCGCCATGCTTGCTTCCGCTCAAAAAACATGATAGCTTCCCAGCGTTGCCGCCGAGGCACTAAATCACCTGCAGGAGAGTCTACTTTGTATCTGCCGGATGACGCCAATCCCCGCAACCATACCGGGGAGCGGAACTTCGAGTGTCCCCATTATGTCTTCTGCCTGGACATCGCCGCGGCCAACATGTGGCCCAATTTCACCTGCGAACTCTGCATTTACCAAAAAACCCGCAAAGACAACAAAATAGATGAGTTAGACCTTTGCGCGCCCGGTTGGGAGGACATTTGGGGCGGCGGCTAACCTGCGCATTTCATGAAAAATTCTCATGCCCGGGTATTTGTTGATCCCGGGAAATAGAGCTACCGTGATGACCTTGGCTACTGGGCTCCAAGTGTCATCTTTTTCTTTTTTGGCGGTCATAAGAAATTTTCACCCTGCGTGGAATGCGCAGGTTAATCTTCCTGTTGCATGAAGGCAAAATGTCTGGCGCAGGCCTCCTGCAGCCAGGCGTGGCTTTTGGGCTCGGCGGCCACGATGTCTCCGGACCACAGGGCGCCGCCGCCGCCTTTGAAATCGCTGACCACGCCCCCGGCCTCTTCTATCAACAAAATGCCCGCGGCCAGGTCCCAGGGCTTGAGGCCCAACTCCCAGAAACCCTGCCCCCGGCCGGCGGCCAGCCAGGCCAGATCCAGGGCGGCGGTGCCCGCCCGGCGCACCCCGGCGCACTGGCTGAACAACTCGGCGAACAAATCCAGATAGTGCTTTAGCAGGTGTTTTTGGCGGAAAGGGAAGCCGGTGAACAAAAGGGACTCCTCCCGGCTGGGCATCCCGGCCACCGAGATGGGCTCCCCATTGAGGCAGGCCCCCTGGCCGGCTTGGGCCCAAAACTCCTCGTCGCGCATCACGTCCAGCACCACCCCGGCCATGGGACGGCCCTGGATCAACAGGGCCACGCTGACCGCCACGTGGGGCAGGCCGTGGATGAAGTTGGTGGTGCCGTCCAGGGGGTCCACCACCCACAGCGGGCCCTGCAGGGCCGCGGCTTGGGCCAGGTCGGCCGGGGTTTCCTCGGCCAGGACCTCGTGCTCCGGATGGGCCTGATTGATCACCGCCAACACCGCTTCCTGGCTGGCCAGGTCG
>JANQFN010000099.1 GCA_028277825.1 Desulfarculaceae bacterium | reverse complement strand
GCCACGTCGCCCTTGACCGGCGGCTGGCTCATGACCCGGTGCGGGTCGGGCACCGGGGCGGCGGCCAACAGGGCCTCGGTGTAGGGGTGCATGGGCGGCTCTTCAAACACCGCCACCGGCGCCACCTCCACGATCTTGCCCAGATACATCACCGCGATGCGCTCAGAGACGTGGCGCACCACACTCAAATCGTGGGCCACGAAAACGTAAGTCAGGCCGAAGCGCTCCTTGAGTTCCATGAGCAGGTTGAGCACCTGGGCCTGGATGGAGACGTCCAGGGCGCTCACCGGTTCATCAGCCACCACCAGCTTGGGCCGGAGCGCCAAGGCCCGGGCAATGCCGATGCGCTGGCGCTGGCCGCCGCTGAATTGGTGGGGATAGCGCCGGGCGTGCTCCGGCCGGAGGCCCACCTCGCCCAAGAGTTCGGCTACCCGCTGTTTTATCTCCCCCCGCTGGGTGATGCCGTGAATTATGAGCGGCTCGGCCAGGATGGAGCCCACGTTGAGCCGGGGATTGAGCGAGGTGACCGGGTCCTGGAACACGATCTGCACCTGGCGGCGCAGTTCCTTGAGTCCCGCCCGGTCCAGTTGGTTGATGTCCTGGCCGTCGAAATAGACCTTGCCCGCGCTGGGCTTGATCAGCCCCAGGGCCAGGCGGCCCACGGTGGACTTGCCGCAGCCGCTCTCGCCCACCAAGCCCAGCACCTCGTGCTCGGCCACGGCCAGATCCACGCCGTCCACCGCCTGTACGGTCTGGCGGCGGGAGCCCAAAAAGCCGGTGCCCACCCGAAAATGCTTGCTCAGGCCCTCTAAGGCCAGGAGTCCATCCGGCGCGGCGGCCTGGTTCATGCCGCCCTCCGCTGACGCGTCCGGGCCTGCTCGTGGTGCAAATAGCAACGCACCTGGTGCCCTGGCGCCACCTCGACCAAGGCGGGCTCGGCCTCGGTGCAGGGTGCAAAGCGATGGGGGCAGCGGTCGGAAAAGGCGCAACCGGGGGGCAGATGGCCCAGGGCGGGCACGATGCCGCCGATGGTAGGCAGGCGCTGGCCGGGGTGGAGCGCCCGCGAGGGCAGGCAGGACAACAGCCCCTGGGTGTAAGGATGCAGCGGCTTGTCGAACAATTCGTCCACCGGTGCGCTCTCCACCAGGCGGCCGGTGTACATCACCGCCACCTGTTTGCACATCTGGGCCACCACCGCCAGGTTGTGGGTGATCAGGAGGATGGCGGTGCCCATCTCCTCCTTGAGCCGGCGCATCAGGCCCAGGATCTGGGCCTGGATGGTTACGTCCAGGGCGGTGGTGGGCTCGTCGGCGATCAACAGGCGCGGGTCCAGGGCCAGGGCCATGGCGATCATCACCCGCTGGCGCATGCCGCCGCTGAGCTGGTGGGGGTAGGATTTGGCCCGGCGGGCCGGATCGGGGATGCCCACCCGCGAAAGCATCTCCACCGCCTTTTGCCAGGCCTCCTTGGCCGGGGCCTGCCCGTGGGCGGTGATCTCCTCGGCGATCTGGCGGCCCACGGTGAACACCGGATTGAGCGAAGTCATGGGCTCCTGGAACACCATGGACAACTCGCGGCCCCTGAGCGAGCGCATCTCCCTGGCCGGGGCCTGGAGCAGGTCCTGGCCGTCGAACAGCACCCGGCCGGCGGCCACCCGCCCCGGCGGGGGTAATAGGCCCATGACGCTCAGGGCGGTGAGCGACTTGCCGCAGCCGCTCTCGCCCACCAAGCCCAGAATTTCGCCCGGCGCCAGGGACAAATCCAGGCCGTCCACCGCGGTCAGCGGCCCCTCATCCAGGTCAAAGACGGTGACCAAGTCCTGTATGTCCAGAAGCGGCGCGGCCATTCAGGCTCCCTTGGGGCAATCAGGGCTTGTTTCCACTTTAGGCCCGGCCCCTGGCCCTGGTCAAGCAGGGGCAACCAAAATCAGACGCAGGTCCATGACATTGGTGCGGGTGGGGCCGGTGATTATCAGGTCCTTCAAGGGCTCGAAGAAGTTATAAGCGTCGTGCCGGGCCAGGAAGTCTCCGGCCTTCAGCCCCAGGGTCAGCGCCCGCTCCACGGTCTGGCCGTCGGCCCAGGCGCCGGCCGCGTCGGTGGGCCCATCAGTGCCGTCGGTGCCCACACTCACCGCCAACACGCCCTCCACCCCGGCCAAGTCCAGGGCCGCGGCCAGGGCGAACTCCTGGTTGCGGCCGCCCAGGCCGTGCTCTTCACCCAGGTTGACCGTGGTTTCTCCCCCGCTGATCAGGCAGCAGGGCGGCGCCAGGGGCTGGCCGCTGGCCAGGGCTTCGCTGGCCAGGGCCGCGTGCATGCGCGCGATGTCCTTGGTCTCGCCCTCGATGGTGGTGGAGAGCACCAGCGGGGTCAGGCCCAGTTCAGAGGCTTTGGCCTTGGCCCGGTCCACCGCCTGGCGGTTGTTGGAGGCGATAAGGTTGATCACCCCGGCCAGCTCCGGGTCGCCGGGCTTGAGGGTGTCGGGGATCTTGCCGGTCAGCCCGGCCTCGATGCGCTCCCTGACCGGCGCGGGCACTTTGTCCCAGATGCCGTGCCGGCTCAGGATCTCGCGGCAGTCCTGCCAGGAGGAGTGATCGGGCACCGTGGGACCAGAGGCGATCACGTCCAGGCGGTCGGCCACCACGTCGCTGATGATCAGGCTGATCACCTTGCCCGGCGCGGCCAGACGAGCCAGGTTGCCGCCCTTGAGCTGGCTCAGGTGCTTGCGGATGGCGTTGATCTCGCCGATGTCCGCTCCGCAGGCCAGCATCAGGCGGGTGGTTTCCTGCTTGTCGGCCAGGGACACGCCTTCCACCGGTGCCACCAACAGGGCGCTGCCCCCGCCCGAAAGCAGGCAGAAGAACAGGGTGTCTTCAGCGGCGTTGTCAATGACCAACTGGGCGATACGCTGGCCGGCATCCACCCCGCGCTGGTCGGGCACCGGGTGGCTGGCCTCCTCAATGGCGATTTTGTCGGTGGCGCCGGTGTGGCCGTCTTTGACCACCACCCGGCCTTCGCTCAAGCGATCGCCCAGCACCTCTTCCAGGGCGCGGGCCATGGGTGCGCCCGCCTTGCCGGCGCCTACGGCCACGATGCGCTTATAGGCGCTCAGGTCCACTTGTTGGCCAGCTACGCTGAGCCTATCGCCCTCCAGGCTGAGGGCTTGCTTTACGGCCCGGGCCGGGTCCACCGCCTCAAGCGCGGCCTCGATGATCTGTTGAGCTGTCTTGCGCAAATCTTCCGGAGACATGATCCATCCAAGGTTAGGCGTGGGTTTTAGGTCTGCTTAAGGCCTGAGCGGTATTCCGGCTCCAGCAACGACATGAATACCAGGGAGGCGTGCCCGCCGGGGGTCTTCACCGCCTCCCGAAATATACCCTCTTTTTGAAAGCCCAGCTTTTCATATAGGGCCAAGGCCCGTTGGTTGTGCGCAAAGGCCTTGAGCCAGAGCCGGTGGGCGCCGAACTGGTCGAAGACCAGGGGCAGCAAGTCCGCGATCAAGCGCCCGCCCAGGCCCTGGCCGGTTTGGGTCACCAGCACCCGCTCCAATTCCAGGGAGCCGTGGGGCGAGTTCAGCCCGGCGATGATGGCATAGCCCAAGGGAGCGTCCTCTTCATCCAGCGCCAGAAAATAGCGGTAATCGGAACTGGCCAGTTTGTCAAGGTGAGTCTGGCGGGGCCATTTGAAAATGAGCCCCTGGAACTTGGGCCGCGCCTCGCAGGCGCAGATGAAGTCCACGTCATCCGAGTTGGCCGGCCTTATATGCAAAACGACCTCAAATCTTGATAAAAAAAGGGCCCGCCCCAGTACAGAGGCGGCCCCTTTGGTGCGGTTTAAGCTTGGCTTACTTCAGGGTCTTTTTGCCGCACTTCTCGCCGCGCTGGCTGGTGAACTCGCGGATGTAGTTGCCGCAGTTGCGCTCAGACCAGGTGCCTTGCTTCTTGTACTGGGTGATCTTGAACTGGCCGGCAAAGTAGTTCACAAAGGGGTAGCCCTTTTGGGCCCAACCGACCACGCCGCCCTTGTTCTTGCCGCTTTTGTAGACCAGGTAGACGTTCTTGTAGCCGTACTTGTACATCATGCCGGTCACGTAACGCGCGCGGGCGTTGGTCCGGCAATACACCCAGACCTCGGCGTCGGGGCTTTTGATCTTTTTGGGGATGGTGTACATGTGGCCCGAGTGGATATGGCTGGAGCCCTCCAGGTGGAAGGCGGCGAACTCGGGGTGGGTGCGCACGTCAAGCAGGATGGCCTTGGACTGACCGGCCAGCACCTTCTGCCAAACCGCGTGCAGGTCGTCGATGCTCTTTATCTTATCTTTGGGCACCGCGCTGAAAAACTCTTTGCGGATCTGCTTTTCGGCGTTTTTCAGGGGATTGTCCGCGGCCAGGGCCACGGTGCCCATACCGGCCACAAAGGCCATGGCCATCATAATCACCACAAACTTCTTCATCTCATCTACCTCCGTAGTTATGCGAAGCAGTTATAAATTCTAGAGCGGCGGCGGGGCACCATCCCCGCGCCGCCTATGCTAGCTAATAATCAACAGCCCTCGTCGTCTTCAACGATGGCTCCGCCGCTGGCCTTGGGCGCCGGGGGCGGGGGCGGGGGTGGGGTCTTGGTGCCCGAGCCGGCCGGCGCCTTTTGCAGGCTGCCCGGCAGCGGTGCGCCAGATACCTTGACCGTGCCGGCGCGCTTAACCTGGTCGGCCACGTCGTACATGATAGACAAGTCGTAGTAGGCCCAGGCCTTGGTGTTCATGGGGTCGGCCTGCACCGCCTGGCGGAAGTAGCCCTTGGCGTCGCTGAAGGCTCCCCGGTTAAAGGCCTGGCGACCATAGCGCAGGTTGGTGGCGCAGAGCTGCTTGTCTATCTTGTAGCCGGATGTTTTGACTTCCGCGGGCACCGCCAGGGCCAGGCCCAAGGCCAGGGCCAATACGATGCCCAGCACCACGGCTGTCTTTTTGCTCTTCATGTGCTGCATACTCCCTCCCGTCCAAAAAGCAAGGCAGCCTTAAGCTGGCTTGGCCCACAGGGTCGGGTCATGTTGCTCGGTTGACGAGCCCAAGTATAACAAGGGATTATTACAATCTCAACCAGCCAAATGTTACGGTTTCATGAGGGCTGTCATCCGCCTTGGGCCCCCAAGGTTAGACCAAACTTGACAGTATCCGCATTCGCCATACAGTATAGGGCAGACCTTGAACCGCCAGTCTGGGCACGAGGGAACAACCCATGATTTTCATGATCAAAATCCTGCAGTTCATCAGTTGGATACTGGGCGCCTACATGTGGATAATCATCGCGGCGGCGGTGATGACCTGGGTGCGGGCCGATTTCAACAACGGCATCGTGCGTTTTTTGTTCGCCATCACCGAGCCGGTGCTCTGGCGCATCCGGCGTTTGATCCCCACCAGTTTCGGCGGCTTCGACATCTCGCCGGTGATCGTGATTTTTGCCATCATCTTTCTGCAAAACGTGGTCATTGACGGTCTCATCAGTTTACTGGTGGGCCAGGCGGTGACGGTGCGTTAATCCCGTCCAAGGTGTGCCCGGCTTCCCAGCCCGGGCCAGCGCGAGGCATTCATGAAAAAGTGGACGACTTTGACTAGCGAGGTGATGTTGGATCACCCCGTGCTCAGAGTGGAACGCCAGAAAAGGCAAAAAGGCCCAGTTTCAGGGGACGTGGTGGTGCTGCACAGTCCGGATTGGGTTAATGTGGTGCCGCTCACCCCGGAGGGTAAGGTGGTTTTGATCCGCCAGTGGCGGCATGGGTCCCAAGCGCCCGCTTTGGAGATCCCCGGCGGCCTGGTGGACCCCGGGGAGACGCCTCTGGAAGCCGGGGCCCGGGAGTTGACCGAGGAGACCGGCTTTCAGGCCAGGGAGCTGATCCACCTGGGCAAGGTGAACCCAAATCCCGCCTTGTTTTCCAACACTTGTCATACATTTTTGGCTTTGGACGCCGAGCTCAAGGGACCGCCGCAACTGGAGGATTCCGAAGAGATCGAGGTGTTGACCGTGGAGCAGGACGAGTTGCCCGCCATGGTCAAAGACGGCAGGATAGATCACTGCATCGTCATCGCTGCCTTGAGTTTTTTCTGGCTGCGCCAAAAGGCTTAATCCTTGTGCTTTTCCCTAAAATGTTATAGTAATAAAGCGCCTTTAGCGGAGTAAACTCCATGGTGGACCAGAGCCTGATGGCTAGGTTGCCCAAGGTGGACCAGCTCTTGGCCGACCCGCAGATGGTCGAGGCGGCCGAGGCGATCCCCCGGCCCCTGATCCTGGGGGCGGTGCGCCGGGTGCTGGATGAGTTGCGCGGCCGGCTCCTGGCCGGCGAGGTGGTGGACCATAATCAGCTCGAGGCCGGTGTTTTAGCCGCCCAAGCCGCTGAATTGGCCGCCTGCCTGGCCGCCCCCAGCCTGAAGCGGGTGATCAACGCCACCGGTGTGGTGGTGCACACCAACCTGGGCCGCTCCCTGCTGGCCGAGGCTGCGGTGAAGCGCCTGCTGGAGCTCAACCGCGGCTACAGCAACCTGGAATATGATCTGTCCGCCGGCGCCCGGGGCAGCCGCTACGTGCACGTCAACGACATCTTGTGCCAGTTGACCGGGGCCGAGGCCTCCCTGGTGGTGAACAACAATGCGGCCGCGGTGATGCTGTGCCTGCAGACCCTGGCCGCGGGCCGCGAGGTGATCGTCAGCCGGGGCCAGTTGGTGGAGATCGGCGGTTCCTTCCGCATCCCCGACGTTATGACCCGCTCCGGGGCGGTGCTCAAAGAAGTGGGGGCCACCAACAAGACTCATTTGCGGGACTACGAAGGCGCCATCAGCTCGGAGACCGCCCTGCTTTTAAAGGTGCACACCTCCAACTTCGCGGTGGTGGGCTTCCACCAGGAGGTCAGCCTGGCCGATTTGCGTGACTTGGGCGACAAATACCATCTACCGGTTATGGAGGATCTGGGCTCGGGCACTCTGGTGGACTTCTCCCACTTTGGCTTGCCCAAGGAGCCCACTGTGCAGGAGGCCCTGGCCGCGGGCGCGGACCTGGTCACCTTTTCCGGAGACAAACTCTTGGGCGGGCCCCAGGCGGGTGTCATCCTGGGCAAGGCCGATTACGTGGAGCGCTGCCGGGCCAACCCCACCAATCGGGCCCTGAGGGTGGACAAGCTAACTCTGGCCGCCCTGGAGGCCACCCTGGAGCTTTATCGCGAGCCGGAAAAGGCGCTCAAGCAGATCCCCACCCTGGCCATGATCAGCGCCGGCTACGAGGCCTTGCGCAAAAGGGCCTCCCGCCTGGCCGGCCGCTTGAAGGGCCTGGGTTTGCCGCGGCTCAAGGTGTCCACCACTGACGGCATCAGCAAGGTGGGCGGAGGGGCCATGCCCTTGGCCGAGCCCAAGAGCCGTTTGCTGGAGATCGCCGTTGAGGGCCTCAGCCCCACCAAGCTGGAGGCAGCGCTTCGGACCAATGATCCGCCTATCATCTGCCGGCTGGAGGATCAGCGCCTGTTCATGGACCTGCGCACCCTGGTGGCCGGCGACAGCACGGCCATCGTCAAGGCCCTGGCCGGCCTGGCCGGCTGAGGAGATCGCATACCACAGGAGGTGCCCTTGAGCCCTGCCAGCGTTCCCGGCGAACTGGACTTAGCCACCCTCAACCGCCTGGAGGAAATCCTCAAGCCTCCTTTCCGCAGGGCCCTGAACGTGGGCCGGGTGGACCTGTTGCCGCCGCCGGATCCCGAAGACCCCCAAGAAGCCCCTTTACGCGAGGCCCTGGACAAGGGCAGCGCCATCTTTGACACCAGCGGTCAGAAGCTGATCATTCCCCTGATCCACCAGGGACGCGCCCTGGGGCTGTTGAGCGCCCACGGCGTGGCCGCGGACCAGCTCCCGGCAGCGGTGCATCCCTTTCTGGCCTCTTTGACCGAAACCGCCCTGGGACTGGTGCAGATGCGTCTGGCGGTGGAGACCGACGCGGTCACCGGCCTGGCCAACGCCACCGCTTTGGACGAGGCCCTCACCAACGCCATACCCCGCCTGGCTCCGGCTGCCGCCCGGGGACGCCTGGCCTTGGACGATGAGAGCGACGGCCAGGGATTGTGCCTGCTGGCCTTTGAGCCCCGGGGCCTGGAAGCCTGGCAGGAGCGGCACGGGCGCCTGCCCGCCCAGACGCTTTTGGCGGAACTGGCTAAATTGATCCTGGAGGCGGCGCCTGGAGCCCTGATAGCCGCCCGGGAGGGGAACACCTTTTTCCTGCTGCTGCCAGGCCGCTCCCAGGCGGCGCTCAAGACCGCGCTCAGCCTGCAGCGCGCCGCCGCCGAGTTGGAGGGCGACAACGGCACCCGTGAACCCTGGTCAGGGGAACTGATCCTGGGCGCGGCGCGCCTGCCCGCCCGGGGCGAAGGACCCGCGGCCGAGGCCGCCGCCCTGCTCAAGGTGCGGGCCAAAAGGGCCCTGGCCGCTGCCGGCGCCGCCGGGATCGAGGGTGTTTTGTTTTTCGACCAGATCGTGGCCCGCGCCGGCCGCATCCGGGAGCTGATGCCTCTGGACCGGGTGCTGATCAATCTGGGCCGGGTGCATGGTTTGGCCGAGGGCGACCGTTTCGGTGTGGGCCCGCCTGGTGAGGAAGCCGACCAAAGCAAGGCCGAGGTGATGGTGACCAAGCTGGGCGAGGAGGAGTCCCTGGCCGAGGTGGTGCATCTGAGCCGGCCCACCAGCCTGCTGCGACCGGGGGACGCCCTGCAGAGGCTGGACCCGGAAGACGCGGCCCTGGGCGCCAGCGCCCGGGAGGAGACCGTGAACCTGGCCGGGGTCAAGCTGCCGGTGCTGTTGGACCAGGCCAGCGGGGTCATGGACCATCCCTCGTTGTTGAGCCTGTTCCAGGCCCTGGTGAAAAGGGATGAGCCCTTTGCGGCGGCGCTGATGCGGGTGGAGGGCCTGGAGGGCATGGCCGAGGTCTGTGGCCGTTTGGGGGCCGAGACCCAAATGAACGGCCTGGCCGGCGCCTTGCGCGAATCCTTCGGCGACGAAGCCTTTTTGGGGCGCCACTCGCCGGAAACCCTGGCCGCGCTTTTGCCCGGGGCCGATGAAGAACAGGCACTGGCCGGGGCCCAGGTCGCCCTGACCGCCTTGGAGAGCCAGGGCGGACGGCCGGTGCGGGCCGGGGTGGCCGCTCACCCCCGGGAGGGCTTCGAGGCCGCCCAGGCCCTGGAAAACGCGGCCAAGGCCATGGTGCACGCGGGATTTCTGGAACCCTACAGTGCGGTGGTGTTCGACGCGGTGAGTCTCAACATCAGCGGCGACGACCTGTTCAATCAGGGCCGTATCTCCGAGGCGGTGGCGGAATACGAAAAGGCCCTGGTGATCGACCCCCAGGAGACCAATGTGCTTAACTCCCTGGGGGTCTGCTACGGGCATCTGGGCCAGATGGAGTTGGCCCGGGATAATTTTGAAAAGGCGGTGAGCGCGGCGCCCGCTGACCACATGGCCCACTACAACCTGGGCCTGGCCCTGATGAGCCTGGGGCGAACGGAGGCGGCCCGGCCCAGCTTGGAAAAAAGCCTGCAGCTGAGCCCGGAGCACGCCGACGCCCTGTTCCAGTTGGGCCGCCTGGCCCAAGAGGAGGGACGCAGCAAGGAGTCCCTGGAATACTACCGCCGGGCGGCGGCCCAGCCGGAATGCAAAAAGGCGGTGCACCGCAGCCTGGGCGAGGTGCTGGCCGCCGAGGGCCTGGCCGCCGAGGCTGAGGAGGCCTTCAAAGAAGCGGCCAAGGCTAACCCGCACGACGCCGCCTCCTTGTGCGGCCTGGCGGTGCTCTACCTGGACCGGGAGGCCAACCTGGAGATCGCCCTGTCCCTGGCCAAAAGGGCCCACCGCATGGACCCCATGTCCCTGCGCTTTATCCGGGTCCTGGCCCGGGCCATGCTGGCCGTGGAGCGCCACCCCGAGGCCCTGTGGCTGTTGCGCGACGCCATTGAGGAGCATCCGGAGGAGCCCCACCTGAATCTGCTGTTGGGCCGGGCCCAGGAGGCCATGGGGGACGCCGCGGCCGCCCGGGAGCAGTATGGCCTGGCCCTGTCCCTGGAGCCCAACCTGGAGGAGGCCCGGGCCGCTCTGGCCCGTTTGGGAGAGACGGTTTAGAGGCTAGCTTTGTTTAGGGTCCGCCTTTTTGGGGGCTGAGACGCGCGCTAGGAAGCTCTTCAGCTTGTCGCGCCAGTAGACGCGCTCTTTGCTGCCCAAGCCCACCAGGATGAAGCCGCCGCAGACCGCGGTCAAGACGATGCCGCCCGCCACCAGTTCCAGCCAGCCGTCCAGGTGCCAGTGCTCAAACAACAGCCAGAGGGGAAGCCCGGCCAGGGCCAGGATCAGCCAGGCCCGGCCGATGCCCTTTAGCCAAAAGGCGAAAATCGAGAGCTGGATCTTCCGGCAGACATAGGTGGGCAGGAACCAGGGCCGGATGGCCACCAGCCCGATGCCCAGGCCCAGGGCGGCGCCGATGGCGCCGGTTTGGGCCAGGATCAGGAAGTAGACCAGGGCCATCACCGCCACCTCGGCCAGGCTGGTCAGGCCGGTGACCCGCTGCTTTTTCAGGCTGTAAAGGATGGCCTCGCAGGGGCTCAGGGCGGCGAACAGGGCCATGGGCACGATCAGGATGTGCACCACCTCCACGCTCTGGGCAAAGTCCGGTCCCAGCCAGAGCCGGATGAAGGGGCCGGCCAACAGGGTCACCGCCACGCCCAGGTAGCCAGCAATAAGGCCGGTGTAGAAGCAGGAGCGCACGAATACTTCCCGCAGCCTCTGGGTCTCCTCGCCCGAGGCCAGCAGCGAAAAGCGGGGCTGGGCGGCGATGGCCGAGGCGATCACCTGGTCCACCGACTGGCTGATCAGGCGCATGCCCACCCCGAACTTGGCCACCGCCACCGGGTGGGACAAAAAGCCCATCATCAGGGTGGGCAGGCGCTGGCGGAACTTGTTGCCCACGATCAAAAGCAGGGTGTCGGCCGCGTATTTCAAAAGCTCCTTGATGCGCGCCGGGTGCCAGCCCAGGCTGAACCAGCGCTTGAAGGGCAGGTGGCGCAGGCTGAACAGGGCCACCAGCAGATACTCGGCCAGCGAACCGGCCAAAAAGGCCAGCGAGACCCCCATCAGGCCCCAGCCCATTTCCAGCAGGGCGATCATCAGGCCCAGCCGGGCCAGGGAGAGCGGTATGCCGATGGCGGTGTAGAGATAGATTTTTTCCTGGGCGAACAAGAGGCCTTCGAAAAGGCGGGCCGGGAAGCTGATGGCCGAGGAAAAAGCCAGGGGCACCAGGGCCCAGCGCACCAGGTCGGTCTCTTCGGCCTTGATGGAGAACATGGCGTCGGCAAAGTACATCACCAGGCCGTAGACCACCAGCACCAGGCCGCTGATGATCAAATACAGCCAGAGGCAACTGGCGTTGGTCATGGCCAGGCCCCGCTCGTCATTGCCCGCAAAATCGTGGGCCACGTAACGCACATAGGCCTGATAGATGCCCAGATCGAACAGCCCCACCAGGGCCCAGACGTTCATCAATAGGAGCCAGACCCCAAAGCCGGCCTTGCCTAGGTAGTGCACCAGGATGGGCACCGAGACCAGGGAGGTGGCCAGGTTGACTCCCCGGGCGGCCCAGCCCATGACCGTGTTTCGTACGATCACCTTGCGCGTGCCCTTCCCTTGAGGCCCCGGGCCGCCGCCACCAGGCCCGGGGGCAGCAGGGCGGCAGCGTAGTAAAACAGGCTCCTGGGATTGAAACCGCCGGTGGCCAGGCTCTTGGCGTAGCAGTCCCGCGCCTTGGCAAAATCGCCAAGGGTGAAAAAGTTGTGCCCGTAGTGCCCATAGACCGCGGCGTAGGCCTGGCTGAACAGGCGCTTTTCACGCTCATCCGCCGGCGGGTGGATCTTGGCGATCTCCTCCAGACAGAGCAACTCGCCGGTGAGCATGGCCTGTTGGTTGGTGGAGACCCGCTCACCCTGGTAGTTGTAGATCATCAGGGGCTTTGGGACCGCGGCCACCCGGGCTTGTCTGGCGATCTTGAGCCACATCAGCTTGTCTTCCACCCCGATCAACTCACGCCGTTCGTCAAAAGGGCCGGCTTGTTCCAGCAGGGAGCGGCGGGTGAGCACCGTGGAGTTGGGGATGAAGTTGTATTTGAGGATCTCGAAAAAACAATCCCCCTGGCAAAAGGACTTTTTGCCGGTGGGATCGGCCAACTCATCACCGGTCTTTAAGTACAGCGAGGTGTAGACCAGGCCCACCGCTTCATCAGCCAGAAGCGGCACCTGCTTGGCCAGCTTGTCCGGCAGCCAAGCGTCGTCGCAGTCCAAAAAGGCCACCAGGGGGCCGGATGTATTGGCGATGCCGCGGTTGCGCGCGCCGGCCACGCCCCGGTTCTCCTGGTGCAGGTATTTGATGCGTCCGTCGTCTTGGGCGTAGTTTTGGCAGATGTCCGCCGAGCCGTCCCGGGAGCCGTCGTCCACCAGGATCATTTCCCACTGGTCATAGCTCTGGGCCCGCACCGACTCGATGGCCTGGGCCACACACGCCTCGCCGTTGTACACCGGGATGATGACACTGACCAGCTCCCGGCTCATGGCGCGCTCCCTTGACCAGCCACGCGGTCCAGCACCCGGGCCAGGCGCCGGGTGAGGCTGGGGCGGCTCAAGGCCGCCGGGGCCGGCGGCGG
>JANQFN010000084.1 GCA_028277825.1 Desulfarculaceae bacterium | reverse complement strand
GCCAAAGCTACGTCGAGCTTGGAGCGCAGCCGGCAACACCGCCAGCGCTTGGCTGGCGCAGCCGGACGACCGGCCTTCGTGAAATATCCGGGCTAGGTTGGTATTTGAGACTGATTAGCCGTCCTGGTCCTTTTTGAGGCCCAGCTTGGCCAGACGGGAGTTGAAGGTGGAGCGGTTCACCTGGGCCTCGGAAGCGGCCCTGGTGATGTTCCAGCGGTGCTTTTGCAAAAGGTGCTCCACGTAGGCCCGCTCCATCTCTTGCCAGGAGAGGCCGTCCAAGGACTGTGCCGGCTGGGACAGGCCTTCCGGCTCCGCCGTGCCGCCGCCGGCGCCCGCCATCAGGTGTGGGGGTAGGTGGCGGGGCTCCACCACAGCGCCTTCCACCGTGGCCAAGAGGTATTTGACCAGGTTCTCCAATTCCCGGATGTTGCCCCGCCAGTCGTAGGCGCTCAAGCCGGCCTGGGTTTGGGGAACAAAGCGCTTGTCAGCCATGCCCATCAGCGAGGCCTCGCGGCTCATGAAAAACTGTAGCAGCAACGGAATATCCTCGCGCCGTTCTCTCAGCGGGGGCAGTTCCAGGGGCAGCACGTTGAGGCGATAGTACAGGTCTTCCCGGAAGGCCTTGGCCGCCATGGCCTGATCCAGGTCCTTGTTGGTGGCGGCCACGATGCGCACGTCCACCTTCTTGCTCCGGGCCCCGCCCAGGGGTTTGACTTCCTGGTTCTGCAGGACGCGCAGGATACGGGCCTGCAGATTCAAGGGCATGTCGCCGATCTCGTCCAGGAACACGGTGCCGCCTTGGGCAGCCTCGAACAGGCCCTGCCGGTCGTGGTGGGCGCCGGTGAAGGCCCCCTTCTTGTAGCCGAACAGCTCGCTTTCCAGCAGGGTGTCGGGGATGGCTGAGCAATTCTGCACCAGGAAAGGATTTTCGCCGCGCTGGCTCAGGCGGTGAATCTCGGCGGCCACCAGGTCCTTGCCGGTGCCGCTCTCGCCGGTGATCAACACCGGGAAATCGGTGCGCGCATAATGGCGCGCGGTCTTGAGCACCTCCAAAAAGGCGGGGCTGGAACTGATGATGCGGCCGCCGCCGGCCTCGGCCAGGGCCTGCTTGAGTCTTTGGTTCTCCTGGCGCTGATCGGCAAAGGACAGAGCGTTGCCCAGGGCGATGGAGCCGATGTCCACCAGGTTCTGCAGAAGCTCCAGATACCCCGGCTCCAGGTTCATACGGTCGCCCTGGTGGGAGGTGTCGATGATCTCCACCGCGCCGTACACCTCGCCGCTTCTGAGAATCAAGGGGAAGCAGAGGATGATGGTGCTCTTGGTGTCCAGACCGTCCTCGATGCGCTTGGCCTGGCGCTGGTCGTGGTCCACCTCGGAGATGGTCATCTCCTTGTTCTCGATGACCCAGGCCACGATGGAGGGCTTGCCCGGCTCCAGCACCAGGTCCAGGATCTTGGCCGCCTCCCCGCCGGCGGCCTCGATGCAGCGGTATCCCTCCGGCTCCTTTACCCAGATGGAGCCCCGGTCCACCCCCTGCAGGTCCAAAAGCACCTTCATGAAGCGCTGGGGAAAGATCTCAGGCGCCATGTCTTCGAACAGGGCTTTATAGAATTCCAGGGCTGGCTGGGCCATGGGCCGGCTCCGTTGGTGCAGGCTGGGGGATTGGGTCAATACAGTAACTTAATATTTTTGACCAACGACTGGCAAGGCGCCTGGCCTTGACATTGTTCCCACGTCCCCCCATCATGAACAAAACCCTAACCCTAGTGGGGAGAAAAAACATGGCGAGCCCGAAAGATCTTGAAGGCCTCAAGACCCAGGCCTGGCAGACTGTGCAGAAACACTGGCTGGGATTTCTGGTGCTGGGCATCATTTCCCTGATCCTGGGCAGCGCCGCCATCGTGACCCCCTTGGTGGCCACCGGCTTCGTGGTCCTGGTGATCGGCGTGGTGCTGATCGTCAACGGCATCTCACAGTTGATCCATTGCTTCAAGACCGAAAAGACCGGCAGCTTTATCTGGAGCCTGGTCACCGCGGTGATATTCATCATCGCCGGCGGACTGGTATTGGCCCGGCCCCTGTTGGGCGCGGTCACCCTCACCCTGATCATGGCGGTGTTCTTCATCCTGGAGGGCATCACCAAGATCGCCACCGGTTTCAAGCTCAAGCCGGCGCCCAACTGGAACTGGCTCTTCTTTTCAGGCCTGCTCTCTCTGCTCTTGGGTGTGATCATCTTCTCGGGCTGGCCCGGCGATACCACTTGGGTGCCCGGCATGTTCTTGGGTATAGACCTGGTCTTCGGCGGCTGGTCCCTGATCATGATCTCCTTGGCCGCCAAGCGGGGAGACGCCCAGCCGGCCTGAGACCCGGCCCTTATTGCCCGCTATTACGCGGCCCCCCGCCCTGACTGGGCGGGGGGCCTTTTGGTGGAGGTGAGCCAGCCCGCCGCATGTCCCCGGGGCGCAACAGCGAGGCCGTCACGTAAAAGAGGCCGGTAAAGTGAGAAAAAAGCTTTGGTGGCACCCCCTTTGGCGAGTGCTTCCGTATTTGCAGCCAAGCTTTGGACAAGTTATTTCTAGCTCCGCCGCCTTTGGTATTGCCGCGGGCTCACCTCCCCCACGTGCCATGTCCGGACTTTGCTCAACACGATTCTTATTGCCGACCAATCGTCGTCATTGCGAGGGGCGGCGGCGAAGGGGGCCGGTGAGCCGGAATGGCCTCCCCGCCGTGCCGTGGCAATTTTCCGCTTCCCGCAGCGCTCCGCGCGGGGTAAACCGAAGATCGCCACGTCACATCCCTTTGCGGGATGCTCCTCGCGATGACCACTATTTCTGTATTGGTTTTAGTTGGCCGCGCCGCTTGAGGCTTACCCCAGCTGGAGCGGCAGTGCAACTTGCCCTCGCTTATTCGGCCGGCCACGAGAAAAAATGACCCACCTCAGCGGGCGCTTTTTCCCCTTACCCAACTCTCCTCTTTTCTTTGCGGGAGACGGGAATCGCTCAGGACGAGGACTTTTCTTCCTCTTCCAGTTGCGACTTTCTCAGTTGGCTGGTGTAGACGCTGATAATGTCTCGGTGGGATATGACCCCCACCAGGCGCCGGTCCTTGGGCCCGGCCACCACCGGCAGGGTGGCGAAGTCGCGCTCGGATATGCGCCGGAGAGCCACGTCCAGGGTGTCCTTGGGGGTTACGGTGCGCACCTCCTTGGTGGCCATCTCGGCCACAACCACCAAGTCCCACAATTCCTTTTCAAAAGAGTGCGCCTCGTAATCGGCATGGGAGAGGATGCCCACCAACTGGCCTTGCTGGTCCACCACCGGGAAGGAGGAGTACTTGGAAGCCACCATCTTGTCGTGGAAGCGGCCCAGGGTCATGTCCTGGGGAATGCTGTCCACCTCGCGGCCCATGGCCTGGTCCACGGTCAGCGAACGTAAAAGGGCCATGTCCTTGCCGGCGTGGATGTCCACCCCCCGCCGGATCAGCTTTAGGGTGTAAATGGACTCGGGATTGATCTGCTGGGCCACCAGGGTGGCGATGACGCAGCCGATCATCAGGGGCAGGATGATCTCGTAGCCGCCGGTCATCTCGAACAGGATCAAAAAGGCGGTGAGCGGACCGTGGGTGGCGCCGGCCACCACCGCGGCCATGCCCACGATGGCATAAGCCCCGGGCCCAGCGGTGATGGCCGGAAACAGGGCATGGGCCCAATAGCCGAAGCTGCCGCCCAGCATGGAGCCGATGACCAAAGAGGGCGCGAAGATGCCGCCGGACATGCCGCCGGCGATGGTCAGGGAGGTGGCCAGTATCTTCACCCCCATCACCGCCAGGAGCATCCACCAGACCATCTGGTTGTTCAGGGCCAGTTCGATGCCCTCATAGCCCACCCCCAGAATCCAGGGGAAGGCCAGGCCCATGGCTCCCAGGGCGGCGCCGGCGATGGGGGTTTTCAAGTATTCCGGGAAGCGCCAGGCGTCGACGAAGTCTTCCACCTTGTACAGGGTCTTGGCGAAGGTCACCCCCACCACCCCGGCCAAAAGGCCCAACACGGCGTAGAACAGGAGCTCCCAGGCCGAGACCAACTGGTAGGCGGGCACCACGAAGGCCGGGAAGTCGCCCAGGTGAAAACGGCTGATGGCCGTGGCCATCACCGCGCTCAACACGATGGGCGAAAAGGTGGCGATGGCAAAATCGCCCAGGATGATCTCCATGGCGAACATCATGCCCGCCACCGGCGCGTTGAAGGTGGCGGCGATGCCGGCGGCGGCGCCGCAGCCCACCAGGATGCGCATGCGGTTGGCGCTGACCTTGAGCACCTGGCCCACGGTGGAGCCGATGGCCGAGCCAATCTGCACGATGGGCCCTTCCCGGCCCACCGAACCGCCCACCGCGATGGAAAGCGCCGAGGCCAGGGATTTGATGATGACCACCCGTTTGCGGATCAGCCCCCCCTTGAGGGTTACCGCCTCCATCACCTCGGGCACCCCGTGGCCCTTGGCCTCCCGGGCGAAGAAGTAGATCAGGGGTCCCACGATCAGGCCGCCGGCCGCAGGCACCAGCACCAGGTACCACCAAGGCAACCCGGCCACCACCTGCAAGAGGTCACCGGCGCTGCCGTAGCTAAGGGTGCGCAGGAAATCGATGAGCCAGCGGAAGGCCACCGCGCCGTAGCCCCCCAAGACCCCCACCAGGACGCCCAGGACCATGAGGATCACCTGTTCCTTGGTCCAAAGCGATAACTTGAATCTGGTCAGAGGGCTCATGGTCCCACACTGCTGAAAATAATGTGAAGGCCTTTTTTACAACTGGTTAAACTAACAGCCCAGCCCTGGGTGACGTCAAGAAAAATGCCTTGAAATTTTAATATCAACGATAACATTTCCTGTTATAGTTCCTTTGCGGAGCCTCGGTTTGATCTGCCCCGGTTCGGGAAGAAGGGCGGCCGCTGTCGACAAAGAACAAAAAAATCTTGTGTCCCCGTCCGCTTGCGGGGTAGTATACATTTGCTTGATCTGAGGAACCTGAGGAATTTCGAGCACTAGGGGGTGTGTCTGGTGGAACTGGGTTAAGGTCTGACTGAGGACGACCTCCCAGGGGCCACTATTTAGTCCGCGGCCCAACCCACCCGGCTTGTCCGCTGCTCCCTGCAAAAGTGGCAGCCATGCCATTTTACGCATTTTTTGGCTCATGAGCTGCCGGGGAGGTGCGCCATGACTCCATCTATTGGTGTCGGTGCAAAGCGGGGACGTGTTTCTTGGCTCTCAAGACTAAGTTATCTCAGGAATTATTGGATTCGAATCCGGGACAAACCTCCGGATTTGAGCAACGAACCCTCGGCGATTCCCGCCGGGGCCGCCCCCAGCCTGCGGGCCAGCCTGGCCAGCCGGTTGTGGGCCATGCTCAAGGCCTTGGACTTGAGCACCTTCTTTCAGCTACCTGTCAACACCTGGATTTTCGCAAACCTGCCCGTTTGGTTCAGCCGCCTTTACCTGGGCGGCCTGGCCAGGCTCTATTTCCGGCTGGCCGGCAAAGAGCGCTCGGCCATAAGGGCCTCCCTGGCCTTTTGCCTGGGCGAAACGCCGGGCAGCCGCGAGGCCCGGCGGCGCTGGCGACAGGTCAGGGGCGGTATCGTGGACCATTATCACGAGAAACTCTTTTTGGCCTTCAAAAGCGTCACCCGCATCCGACGGCACTGCCAGCGCAAGGTGTCGGTGGCCAACCTGGAAGTATTGGAGAAGGCCCTGTCCCAAGGCCGGGGGGTGCTCCTGGTGACCGGGCATTACGGCGCCGTGGAGTTCATGCCCGGCGCCCTGGCCTTCCGGGGATATCCCCTTTCGGTGATGGTTCACTGCAAGACCCCGCAACTCAAGGCCCTTTTGGAAGAGCGCGCCAGCCACACCGGCACCGAGTTGTTGGACCCCAAATCCGGCCAGGTCTTTTTCGAGGCCCTGGACCATCTCAAGCGGGGGCGCATCGTCATCACCCAGTGCGACGAAATGGACATGTGGCGCCCCTATCGCGACAAGACCGTGGACTTTTTGGGCCTCAACATGAAGCTGGACCGCTCCATGGACATCCTGGCCAAAAAGTCCAAGGCGGTGGTGGTCCTCGGGCTGGTCCACCGGCAGGGCCGTGGTAGATTTGAACTGGAATTGATCGACCCCCAAGAGCATCCGGCGGCCCAGGGCGCCAGCTTGGTTTCAACCCAGTGCCTGTCGGTTTTGAGTTCTTACATATACGCGCGGCCCCGCGAATGGTATGAGTGGAAAAAGCTCAAGCCCTTTGTTGACGCCCGTTTGGAATCCATTGCACATGAAGATACAGAGGCTAAAGGCCTACTTGATAAAATGGCCGTTCACCTTGGCGGTGTCCCACAGCCTAGCCAATAACACGGCCACGGCCAACATTGTGGTCGAGGTGGAGGACCAAGACGGGCTCAAGGGTTACGGCGAAGGCATCCCCCGCAGCTACGTGACCGGCGAGGGAGTCGCCGATTCCCTCCAGGCGCTGGAACAAGAGCTGGCCCCCTTGGTCATGGGCGGTGATATACCGGCCGATCAGGTTCTGGGCTTCGTGGAGTCCACCGCCGGGTCCCAGGTGGCCGACCGCTTCCCCGCCGCGGTCTGCGCCCTGGAAATCGCCCTGTTGGACCTGGCCGGCAAACAAACCCAAAAACCGCTGAGCGCCCTGCTGGGCAACTCCCCGCCCCAGCCGGTGATCTATAGCGCGGTGCTGCCCCTGTTGGAACCTGAACAACTGGCCATGGTGCTGGAGCAGGTGCAAGCCATGGGGCTCAATCAAATCAAGATAAAGGTGAGCAACCATGACGCCGTGGAGCGAGTGGCCCAGGTGCGCAGCGCCTTGGGACCGGATGCCCGCCTCAGGGTGGACGCCAACGGCTCGTGGCAGGCGGAAGAGGCGGTGGCCATCATCGATGCCATGAAGCCCTACGGCGTGGAGACGGTGGAACAGCCGGTGCCCAAGCAGGACCTGGAGGGACTGGCCCTGGTCAGCCGGCGGGTGGGCCCCTTGATCATGGCCGACGAGTCGGTGTGCACCGCCGCCCAGGCCCGGGAGCTCATAGAGCGCCGAGCGGTGGGTGCCTTCAACCTTCGCTTGTCCAAATGCGGCGGCCCGGCCCGCACCAGGCGCCTGTTCGAATTGGCCCAAGAAGCTGGCCTGGCCTGTCAACTGGGTTGTCAGGTGGGTGAATTGGGCGTGCTCAGCGCGGCCGGCCGTCACTTCGCCTCCCTGCTGCCGGAACTGATTCATCTGGAAGGCAGCTTCACCCGCTTCTTTTTGCCCCGGGATGTCATCAACGAGGACCTAACCTTCGCCAATAAAGGCCAAGCCCCGCCTTTGAGCGGGGCCGGGCTGGGGGTCGTGGTGGACCCTGCGGCTTTGGACGACAGCCTGCTGTTTTCCCTGAATTGATTTTTATGGCCTCCCCTGGGTGGTGTTTACCACCCAGGGGCCACAATATATTGTATGCGCTTAAATTGACTATACAATTATACAGTATTTTTTTGTTTTCATGGTTGACATGAGTATCATCGTATAGAATCATTAGGGTGTAACTTCGTGAAAAAACCGTCCTTTCCCAGACCACTCCCCAAGGGAGGGGGGCAGCCCGTGGAACGACACAACAGTTGCCTGAACACGCGTGCCATCATCGACTACGTCGAGCGGCACTACGGCTCCCCCGAGGCCTTGCTCGAAGGCCTGGATGAGGAACTAAGCGGGGTGAGCAACCCCATCGAGTTTTTGAAGGACGCCCACAACTGGGTTTCCTCCGAGCTGATGCGGGTTATGTACGCCAATGCCCGCCGCATCACCGGCGACCGCCGGGTAGCCTATTCCATCGGCTTTGAATCGGTTACCCACAAAAGGCTGGGCTACATACAGCAGATCGTCCTGAAGGCCTGGGCTTCGCCCAAGGTGGCGGTCAAGCGGGCAGAGAACCTCAACAAAAAATTCAACCGCACCAAGGAAGTGGAGCTGGTGCAAAACAGCACGGACCAGGCCCTGGTCCGGCTGCACTGGCACAAGGACCTGGACCTGAACCAGGACTTTTGCCTGGTCAACCAGGGAATCTACTCGGCTATTCCCACCATCTGGGGCCTGCCGCCGGCCAAGGTGCAGGAGACCCGCTGCCAGTTCGAGGGCGACGACTTTTGCGAGTTCGACGTGCGCTGGCAGAACCCTTCCACCATGCAGCGCTTCAAGCTGTTGATGCACAACCGGCGCAGCCTGCTCTCAGAAAGCCTGGCCGAGATCGAGCACGACAAGCAGCTTTTGGAAAACAAGTATTGGGAGGTGCAGGCGCTGAACCGCCGCCTGATGGCCAAGATCGAACAGATCCTGGCCCTGCAGCAGGCCTCGGGCGCCATCCTCTCGGAGTTGGACTACCAAAAACTGATTCCCAGCGTGCTCAAGCTGTTTGTACGCACCATCGGCTACAGCCGCAGCATGATAATGCTGGTGGACGAGGAGCGCAAAGCCCTTAACTACGTGGCCGGGGTGGGCATGGACCCCATGGACCTGCAGCCCCTGGACGGCTACGCGGTGCCCCTGGACCGGTCGGAAAACCTCCTGGCCCGGGTGGTGCAGAGCGGCCAACCCATGATCTCCCAGGACGCGGCCAACCTGCACCTGAACCCGGAAAACGTCATCGTCCGCAATTACCGCCCCCAGGCCATCGTCATTCTGCCCCTGACTGCCCAAGGCAAGGTCATCGGCATCCTGGCCGCCGACCGCGACCACAGCGAAGAGGCGGTGACCAACATGGACCGCGACTACCTGGAGGTGTTCGCCAACCAGGTGGCCTTGGCCATCGAAAACGCCCGCATGTACCAGGACCTCAAGGAATCCTTCCTGAGCACGGTCAAGAGCCTGGCCCAGGCATTGGAAGCCAAGGACTCCTACACCCGGGGTCATTCCGAGCGGGTCACCGATTATTCGGTGCGCCTGGCCCAGGGGCTCAAGCTGACCGAGGACCAGGTGGAGCAGATCCAGCGCATGGGCATGTTGCACGACGTGGGCAAGATCGGCATCGACCGCAAGATCCTCAACAAGGTGGAGCGCCTGTCCGACGACGATATGTCCGCCATCCGCCAGCACCCCTCCTGGGGGTACTCCATCATCGAGCCCTTGAACCTGGGTGAGGAGGAGATGGCCATCGTGCGCCATCACCACGAGCGCTTCGACGGCAAGGGATATCCCGATGGGCTCAGGGGCGAGGATATCCCGTTGATGGTCCGGGTGGTGACGGTGTGCGACGCTTTCGACGCCATGACCAGCGACCGGCCCTACCGCAAGGCCCTGGGGCTCAGGGAATCGCTGGGCCGCCTGGAAGAGGCGGCCGGCTCCCAGTTCGACCCGGGGGTGGTGGAGACCTTCGCCAGAATGCTCCGCCAGGGCCGTTTCGACGATATAATTCCCGGCCCCACCGGCGGCTCGCCCTCCCGCCGCCACCTGAATTTGGTCTAGCCCGGATATTTCATGAAGGTTGGGCGACATTTGCGATTCGAGTAGGATTCATCACGGAATTATGAAAAAACCATCTACGATGTCGGGGTACGATTTGTACCCGAGCCCGGCACAGCCAGCCAAGCGCTGGCAAGGGGGCCCAATGCTTGGGCGGCCAAGGGGCCGCGTCGGGAGCCAGTCATCTTTGCGGGAGCCAAACATAACACGACCCGCTTTGCCACCAGCGGCACGCTG